>DAIEHU010000009.1 GCA_027353395.1 Desulfobacteraceae bacterium | reverse complement strand
CAGCCAGGAGTTCCATTCTGATACTCCAGCGGGCACCGGTGGGTACGGTCCGTCACCTGAATGGTGATATGCACATTGGGGTCGGCGCCGGTAATCTCAGCATGATTCAGTGTTGCAATTTTCAAATCACTCATGGCTGGAAGCCCTGTCCGGGCGCCGGTGCCAAAATAATCGGCAATAGCAGCGGCAATATGATCCGCATCGGATTCCGCCTGAGTGCAGTAAGCTTTATGGCGATAGGCTATGAAATTGGGAATCGCTATGGCCATAAGGAGCGCCAGGATCGCGATCACAATCATCAGCTCAATTAATGTAAACGCCCGGTTTTTTTTTATTAATCGCCAGTATCCCCGGTTTGTGGACATATTGTCTTCCTCCCCTTTTTCCCGTCAATTCGCCTGTTTCAATATGCTGGTCATGGCCTCTACCAATACCGGACGGATCAACGCAATGGAAACCGGCGCAAACCGGTAATTCCCCGGCAATGAATCCATTGCTTGTAAAATGGCCCTCGCCGGCAGGGCATTCACCAGCTTCCCGGCATAATCTTTCGTGGAATCAGTATCTCCGGCCCGGATACGATTTTCCAACATCACAAATACAGGGATTGGGTCATCAAAACGGTTTTGAAGCCCCTGCTTCAGAAACCATCGGCCCCTCTCCAGGTAGCCAGTCCGGGTCAGCGCCACGCAAATATTCAACAGCAGACTGTCTTTTGCCAGACCCATTTTCATGGCGTTTTGAAAACAGACGAGTGCTTCATTGTTCTTTTCCTGCCATAAAAGAATAAATCCGAGAGTATTCCAATAATCCGGAAAATCCGGCCGGACAGTAATCAAATATTCGGTTTGTTTCCTTGCTTCCTCAAAACACCCGGCAACTATCAGTGACTTGATGAGATCAGACCGGTTTTTATAAAAAGCCGGATCAATGGCGATGGCCTGCCGATAAATTTCGATCGCCTTTGCATAATTATTCTGAAATGTATAAACACTTGCAATATTCCCCAGAATATCAGCGTGTTCTTTTTCCCGGCACCGGGAAAGCGTCAGGCTCCGGTTAAACAGCGCCAGGGCATGACGGTAATCGGCAGTCGTGGGATGATCCCGCCATGCAAGCTGGATGCCCAATGTCACCAATGGCCGGACACTGCCGGGCGCTTTTATGGCCGCATCCCGCCAGAGGCTTTCGGATGTGGCCCAGGCGCTGTTCCGGGTATGGGTCCACAAGCCCATGGCCATAATAACGGCAATTATGATGCCAGCAACCCCGGCGCGGGAGATGCCATAACGCGGCAATCGCTGCATAAGGGTTTGAAACCCTGCCGCCACCGGTAAAAACAGAAAAAGGGATGGCAAATAATTGCGATGTTCAAACACCAGCTCCAGAGGCAGGATGGAAGATTCCACCACGTGGTTGAGAAAAAAAAACAGCAACGCAAAAGATATCAGGGGGTGTCTTTTAACATTCGCGAGCGAGCCCGCAACCAGCGCCATAATCAACAGGATAGCGGGCAATGTGGTCCAGGGATGAAACAGGGATGTGGAAAGGGTCACATCATGGGCGATGGAAAGACGTTCCGGGACAGGCCAGAAAATCTGGGACAAATAGCCCAAAACGATTCGGGGCTGGGTCATCACCCGTTCCATCAGGGTAAAGGGCCGCTCTTTGTATCCGTTTAAGATATAATGAAACGGCAGTCCGATGGTGGTATGCGCCACCAGAAGACAGACGATCAAAAACAGAATCCCGGCAATAACCGGTTTGGGCCGAATAATAGATGTAAAACTGCCGCGCCTGAAAAAAATCCATTCCACAAGCGCCAGGGACGCGGGCAGCAGCACGGCGTTTTCCTTGGAGCCCAGACTGCATACAAAACAGGCGAAACACCATATGCCATTTATCCATCGCCCCGAACTTGTGCCGGCAATTCGGGCCTGCACAAATGCCGTCATCCCCATCACATAAAACAAGGTCTCCATGATGGCCATGCGCTGGACGATATAGGTCACGGCCTGGGTCTGAATGGGGTTGACGGCCCAAAGGAGCGCGGCCAAAAGCGCGACATTTCCAGAGGTAACGCTGCCATTGCTGTCAGTCTTGTCTCTGGAATTCTTTAAAACCGCCAGCAGCCGCATCATCAGCAGATATAACGCCCAGGCCGTGGCGATATGGAGTCCAAGATTCACCACATGATACCCGAATGGATTATCCCGGCCCGCATACCAGTTCAGCGCAAAGGTCAGACACGGCAGGGGCCGGAACAGAGCATGTGTTTTGCCCTGATTGGCGAAAAATGTTCCCCACAGGCTATCCGGCATGAGATTGTCTATACGGAGCCCTGGATTGTCAACAATATTGGGCCGGTCATCCATCTGCCAGGAAGCGTTAAATGTATTGGAATATATAATAAAAACAAGAAATGACAATAAAAAAAATGAAAACGCCCTTGAGGAGAAACCGATTTCCTGCGGACTGTTATTCATCATCATCATCCAGGTGGCATAACGCGACTTTAAATAAAAAAGGCGGGGGGAAATGACTTCCCTCCGCCTATGTTACAACCCGTTTCTGGTTATTTAATCACTTTCTGATAAGCACCAGCAGTGCCAGTAGCGAGCCAGCCGTCGCCTTTACTATTGGTGGAATTGGCAGATTTATAATCTGACGGGCAACGACCGGATGCATCCGTTACTGTAAGGGTAATGGCGATATTCGGATCAGCTGGTCCAGTAAGCGTCCAACTATTTTTTGGCAGCTTAAATTTTACATCAGTTTTGGCGATGGTGGTGTGCGCGCCAATGGAAAAATAATCCGAAATCGAAGAAGCGATATTGTTGGCATCTGATTCCGCCGCAGTGCAGAAAGATTTGTTACGATAGGCGATGAAGTTCGGGATGGCGATAGCAGCCAGAATACCGATGATGGCGATAACGATCATCAGTTCGATGAGGGTGAAGCCTTGGGTGTTTCCTCTAAGTTTTTGAAGCATGGTGGTTCTCCTTTTTTGTTATTGGTTTTTACTTTGTGGGTTTGTGGTTTCGGTTGAGTTTGGAATTTTTTTCATGTTCCTGCTTTTCCGATAAGTATATTGACGTGTTTTGCATCCCCCCTTTTTTTAAAATTTATATTTTTGGTGATATTCATATATAAAGTTCAACTCACATATAAGCAAGCATTATGCCAAAAAATGAATCATTCTTCCATACGGGGCTCAATCCCTTGCATATATGGGAACTTCCATCCCGAGTGGCAAACCGCCCATCCCGTCTTGCCTTCAGATGCCGATAAAAATGGTGCGGGTTCTGGACAAATTGCGGCATTCCGTGACAATTTTTGTCATTTTCATTCCTATCCGGTTTTTATGTTAAAAATATAGCAAAATTCAATTCAAGCCACAACTTAAAAAATGAACATTTTTGCAGCATAGACCATTGTTTCTGCCGGACCGGCATAACCACCAACTTTATATAAATTATCATGATATTTTGCTTGACCATAAATCCAATAAAAAGATATATTCACAGTTTTCGATAGATTCTCATAATTGTCGGCATTCATCCGGTTTGCTTTGCGAAAAATCCTTAATAATTTAGTTAATTGCGTCATATAAACGAAAGGGCTGAATACACATGGCAAAGTATGTTTACACGTTTGGCAAGGGGACGGCTGAGGGGGACAGAACCCAGAAAAATTTACTTGGCGGCAAAGGTGCGGGGCTGGCCGAGATGGCAAGACTCGGATTGCCGGTGCCCGCGGGCTTTACCATCACCACCGAATGCTGTACGGACTATTTTGACAATGATTGCGGTTATCCCGCCTCGTTGCATGATGAAGTCGAACGCGCCATGCACCATGTTGAATCCATCATGAACATGAAATTCGGTGATCCGGACGCGCCGCTCCTGGTGTCATGCCGGTCCGGCGCTCGCGCATCCATGCCCGGCATGATGGAAACCGTATTAAATGTGGGCCTCACCACCAAAACCATTCCAGGAATGATCCAAAAAACCGGCAATTCCCGGTTTGTGTATGACGCCTACCGGCGGCTCATCATGATGTATTCGGATGTGGTGATGGAAAAGGCCGAGGGCATCGAACCCGAAGAAGGCAAAGCCATCCGGGCCCAGCTTGAACATATCATGAATAAAATGAAAAACGCCAAAGGTTACGCGGGAGATACGGACTTTACGGCGGATGACCTCAAAGCCCTGGCTGAATCATTTAAAATAAAGGTCAAGGAAGTGCTGGGGGTTGAATTTCCGGATGGGGCCAAAGACCAGCTTTGGGGCGCCATCGGCGCGGTGTTTAAAAGCTGGAATGGCAAACGGTCCATTGCGTATCGACGGATTGAAAATATTCCCGATGACTGGGGAACCGCTGTCAATGTGCAGAGCATGGTGTTCGGCAATATGGGTGACACTTCCGCCACCGGCGTCGGGTTTACACGAAATCCGGCCACCGGTGAAAACGTTCTCTACGGGGAATGGCTGCCCAACGCCCAGGGGGAGGATGTGGTGGCTGGCATCCGGACTCCCAATCCCCTCAACGAAGCCACCAAAAACGATCAGAACAAGCACCTGCCCTCCCTTGAAACCGCCATGCCAGAAGCCTACCGGCAGCTTCTGGATATTCGAAACCGCCTCGAATCTCACTTCCGCAACATGCAGGATCTGGAATTCACCATTCAGGAAAACCGCCTGTACATGCTCCAGACCAGGGTCGGTAAACGCACGGGCCTGGCCGCGCTCAACATGGCCATGGACATGCTTGAGGAAGAATTGATCAATGAACGGACAGCAGTCACTCGGGTGACGCCGGCGCAGCTTGATGAGATGCTGCACCCGCTTGTGGATCCGGAGGCCGAAAAAACAAGCCAGGTAATCGCCAAGGGATTGCCGGCCGGACCGGGCGGCGCTTTCGGCCAGATCGTGTTTACGTCCGATGATGCCGTGAAATGGCAAAAAGCAGGAAAAGACGCCATCCTTGTGCGTGAGGAAACCAATCCGGAAGATGTGGAAGGCATGAGAGCTGCGGTTGCGGTTCTCACCGCCCGGGGCGGAATGACCAGCCATGCGGCCCTTGTGGCCAGAGGATGGGGGAAATGCTGCATTGTCGGCGCTGGCGCGCTCCAGATTGATGTGGCGGAGAAAAAATTAACCATCAATGGAGCCATATATAAAGAAGGAGATGTCTTTACCCTGAACGGCACCAAAGGGGTGGTGTATAAAGGACAGTTGCCCATGATCGACGCCACGGAGAACCCCAGGCTGTCGCGATTTATGACCCTGGTGGATAACTTCCGCACCATGAAAGTCCGCGCGAACGCCGAAACGCCGGAAGATGCGATGATTGCCAAAGAGTTCGGCGCCCAGGGCATTGGTTTGTTTCGCACGGAACATATGTTTTACGGCGAAGGCGCCGAAAAACCATTGTTTATTTTAAGAAAAATGATTTTAAGCAAAACGGAGCAAGAACGCCGGGCGGCTTTGGTTGAATTATTCCCCTATGTGAAAACGGATGTGAAACGCATGATGGAAATCATGGACGGCCTGCCAGTGACATTCCGCCTGTTGGACCCGCCCCTGCACGAATTTGTGCCCCACAGTAAAAAGAACAAGGAAAAACTGGCTAAAAGTCTGGATATCAGCATCAAAACCCTGACCAAGCGCAGTGAGCAATTAAATGAAAGCAACCCCATGATGGGACATCGCGGGGTGCGTCTGGGCATCACCTATCCCGAGATGGCGTTCATGCAGGTCCGGGCGATCCTGGAGGCGGCTGCGGAATTGATAAAAACAAAGAAAAAGCCCATTCCTGAAATTATGATCCCGGTCACCTGCGATGTCAAAGAACTGGATGACATGAAAAAAATATTTGACGATGTGTATGCCTACGTCACCGCAAAATTCAAAGTGGAGAAAATTGACTGCCACTTTGGAACCATGATTGAAATTCCCAGGGCCGCCCTGCTTTCCGACCAGATGGCGGACACCGCGGAATTTTTCTCCTATGGCACCAATGACTTGACCCAGATGACGTTTGGGTTCAGCCGGGATGACATCGGCGGATTTATGGGGGAATATCTGGAAAAAAAGATTTTGAAAAAGGATCCGTTTCAGACGCTCGATATCGAAGGCGTAGGCGCTTTGATCCAGCATTCCGTGACAAAAGGCCGCGCCACCCGGCCCAATTTGAAAATCGGCATCTGCGGGGAACACGGCGGGGATGCGGCTTCCGTGGAATTCTGCTTTAAGGCGGGATTTAATTATGTGAGCTGTTCACCGTTCCGTCTGCCCATTGCACGCCTTGCCGCAGCCCAGGCCGCGATTGCGGCGGATGAGAACTAACCATTATTATGTGATTAACGCTTTTTTAGGGGCGAGGTTTATCCTCGCCTCGCTCACTCAGCACATAAAGTGTGCCCCTACGGTTTTTCGGTGCGGGATAATCCGATGGCCCATGAATCACTGCGTGCCACGCGAAGGCCATTGCTGGCGTTGAATCTGGCATAGGCAATTCCGTTTGAATAAAGGGAGATTTACATCCCGCTATCCGCAGCTTTCATTTGCTTGGCCTTCTTGAAATATATCTCCCCCTCCACTGGTTTTCCGGACGCCTTGAACGCCCTGCCCAAAAGGGTATACGCCTTAACCATACCCGCATTCAACGAAATGGCCTTCTGATAGGATTTTATCGCATTTTTATAGTCCTTGTGCAGCATATAATAGCTGCCGATATTCAGATACGCCTCAGCATATACAGGATTGATGGCGATCGCCTGTTTAAAATGGGATACGGCTTCTTCATACAATCCTTTATCCACAAGGGCGAGACCCAGATCCTGGTGAGCAACATAATTATTTTCAGTTACCCGCACGGCATTGCCCATTAATGTGATGCTGTTTTTCCAGTACCGCACCTGCTGGGATGACAGCATCATCATTAAAATCAATACGGTCGTCGTCACCAAGGACAGGATGGTGTAATTGAAAACCCTATCCGTGGACAGACGGCTGAACGCCGTGGAAACGCCCCATATCAGGGCCGTAAAAATGCCGATGGAAGGGATATAGGTATACCGGTCAGCCATGGCCTGGGAGCCGACCTGAATGATGCCGATAACCGGAACCAGGGTTCCAAGATACCACAACAAACCGAACAATAAATAACCATGCCTCCGGCGCAATGCAAACGCCAGGGCCAGCGCCCCCGCGATGAACACAAAACCCGCGACAGACTGCCACAACGGCGGCATTTCCAGTGGATACATCACGCATAAATCGCCAGGCCAGATCATTTTTTTGACATAAACAATATATGCCATCAGCGCATTGGCAATGCGCATCAAAACAGGCAGATTCTGTATGTCGACCATGGACTTGGATTGAGTCCATATGGCGACCAGGCTGATGATGATGGATACCGCGATCATGGGAATTTTTTCCATGACCAGCCATTTCCACGGTTTTTTGGGGAAATGGACCGCTGTCGGCTCATCCGTGGGGGAATGGCGGTTCAATGGCCAGTAATCGAACAGCAGCAAGGTAAATGGAAACGTGACCATCATGGATTTGGATAATGAGCCTAAAATAAAACACATAAAAACAATCAGATATCGCACAACCGAAGGACGTCGCGCATAACGGTAATAAGCCAGCATGGCCAAAAGCCAGAAAAAGGCGCACAGCACGTCTTTACGTTCCGAGATCCATGCCACGGATTCCACATGAAGGGGGTGCAGGGCAAAAAATGCGGCCAGAACCGCGCTTCTATATTGATATCCGGTAGCTGCGCGAAACAATAAATAAAGCAGCAAGACATTGCAAATATGGATAAAAAGATTGACAAGATGATATCCGCCCGCCCACAATCGGAACATCTGAAAATCCAGCAGATAGGACAGCCATGTCACCGGATGCCAATTGCTGAAATAACGAGTGGTAAACGCCCAGGTGATGGAACCAAAAGAAAAGCCATTCTGAATATGGGGATTTTGGCTGACGTAAACCGGGTCGTCATAATTAACAAACTCACAGGTTCCGATATTGCGGTAAACAAAAATCGTCGAAACCGTTAACGCCATCAGAATGACCGCTTGCGGACCAAACTGTTTCAGGCTATGTTGAACATTCAGATTCATTTTGCGATACATCTCCCGACACCCAAATTTTTAAAGATAAATTCTTATGATCCTGTTCGCACAAAAAGCAAAAAATTCTGAACGGCTGCCAGTTTTTTTGATTTCATTGTTTCTTGTTCTTGGCACAGCGGCGGTTTACTGGCAGGTTCATGGATTTGATTTTGTCAACTACGATGACATGGACTACATCAGCCAAAATCCCCATATTCAAAAAGGCCTTTCTTTTGGTTCCATCATCTGGGCGTTTACCACCGGATACTTCTGCAATTGGCATCCGGTGACATGGCTGTCCTATCTGCTGGATTTTCAGATTTTCCGATTGTGGGCGGGCGGGTATCATCTTGTCAATCTTTTCTTTCATATCCTCAATGCATTGTTATTGTTTTCCGTGTTCCGGAAAATGACCGGACGGACATGGCAAAGCGGTTTTGTGGCGGCCCTGTTTGCGCTCCATCCCCTGCATGTGGAATCCGTGGCCTGGATTTCGGAACGCAAGGATGTGCTGAGCGCTTTTTTCTGGATCTTAACCATTCATGCTTATGTTCATTATGCGCGCCGTCCCTTATGGAGTAACTATGTGTGGGTGATGGGCTTCTTTATTTTGGGGCTCATGAGTAAACCCATGGTGGTGACCCTGCCGTTTGTGCTGCTTTTGCTGGATTTCTGGCCCATGGGCCGGATGAATCTGGACGCGCCGGAAAGCGAACTGAAATTAAAAGTCACAAGGTTGATCCAGGAAAAAATCCCCCTGTTTCTTCTGGCTGCCGCTTCGGCTGTCATCACCTTTCTGGCGCAGAAACAGGGAGGCGCTGTCCAATCATTTGATCGTCTGCCTTTGGCTGAAAGACTGGCCAACATATTGATAACCTACATCAGATATATCACCAACGCCATATATCCGGTCAATCTGTCGGCCTTTTATCCCTATCCGGATACGATTTCCTGGTGGAAGGTCGTCTCTGCCGGTGTAATGCTGGCGATCCTGACGGGGCTGGCGATATGGCGTATGCGCCAAAACCCTTATCTTATCGTCGGATGGCTGTGGTTTATAGGAACCCTGGTGCCGGTGATCGGCCTGATTCAGGTGGGCGGTCAATCCATGGCCGACCGGTATATGTATCTTCCGATAATCGGTTTATTCATCATTGCCGCATGGGGCCTCCCAGATCTTCTGGCGCTGAGCCGGCATCAGCGAACAATACTCGGGATGCTTGCCATGACAGCCATTTCCATTGCATCGTTTATCACCTGGACCCAGATCGGCTGCTGGCGGGACAGCGTCACGCTTTTTTCCCATGCCATAGCGATTCTGCCGGACAACACCCTTGCCCAGTACAATCTCGGCGAAGCCTTATCCAGAGCCCGATACAATGTCGGCGAAGCCTTATCCAGGAAAGGAGCGTTAAAACAAGCCCTGGTCCATTATAAAGTTGTTCTGAAACGAAACCCCATGTACCACGACGCCCTGATCAACATGGGATTGACCTTGTTAAACATGGGAAATCCCTCAGAGGCCCTTATCTATATCAACCGGGTATTAAAAATCAAACCGGATGATGCTCAGGCATTGCGAATGAAAGGCTATGCCATGGCGGCCCAGGGCGATTATGAAAAAGCCATCCCCTATTATGAACAAGCGGTAAAAACAGATCCTTTAAACGGCGAATTGCATTTTTTAATGGGAGTCGCCTATAGTGCGCTGCAAAAACCCGCCGTCGCAATTGTACATTATCAAAAAGCCATTGAAATCACGCCGGATGATACAACAGCCAGTATCAATCTGGGGAATATCTATTATCGAAGCGGGCGCATGGATCTGGCCGGTAATGTATATCTGTACGCACTTCAACATGCGCCTGACAACCCGGATGTATTATCCAAACTCGGGGCGGTGGCCCTTGGCTTGGGCCAGACCGACCGCGCCCTCGCCTATTTCAACCAGGCGTTGAAAATCAAACCCGATAACCCGGAATCCCAAAAAGGCCTGGCGGCCATTCTGCGGATTAAACAAAACAAGAAGAAATAAGCCGCGCCAATTATTGTCTGGTTTTTTTGATTTTTTCTTCAATTCGTATGATAGCGTTTTTTGCTGAAATCGATCCGGGATCAACAACAAGCGCCTGCTGAAATGCCTGCATGGCCCTATTCAGATCCCCCTTCCCCGCCATGACCGCTCCGATACCGCAATAGGCTTCCGCGGAATCCGATTGGAATGAAAGCGCTGTCTCATAATAAGACAATGCCTTGTCCGGCATCCCTTTCCGGAAATAGGCATTTCCCAGATTCAACCATGCGACGGGCAGATTTTGTTTGATGGCAAGCGCTTTCTGATAATAATGGATAGCGATATCGGTTTGCCCTTTTTTACCGGCAGCCACGCCGAGATTCAAATATGCCAGTTCAAAACCCGGGTTGATCGCAAGGGCTTGCTGGTATTGACTTATGGCCGCATTCACCCGTCCCTTTTCCATCAAGGCTTCGCCATAATTTAAATGGGCCGCCCAGTTGTTCCGGGTCACGGAAAGCGTGTGGAAAAAAATAGTTTCGCTGTCATTCCAAATACTTATCTGGTTCATTGCCATTATGGAAAATGTGAAGATAACGGCTGTTGCGGCAAAAGCCGCAATCCCACCGTTTATCCGGAATTTCATGCTCAGTGCATGAATACCCCACACCCCGCTGACAAACAGACCAATCAGCGGCACATAGGTATAGCGATCCGCCATAGCCTGAGTTCCCACCTGAATCAAGCCAATAACAGGCAATAGTGTGATCAAAAACCAGAACCATCCCACCAGCAATTCAGGATTTTGTTTATGCCTGAAAATAGCGGCGCAGGTTATCACCGTCAATATCAAAACACTGATCATCAGGCGCAACAGGCTGATATGGGATGGATATGGATAAATAACTGCAAGATTTGCGGGATAGATGGTTTTATAAATATATGCCGTATAAGAGACTATTGCGTTGGCCAGTCGTATTAAAAAGGGGAATTCGGTTGCGGCACCAAGCGCGCCCCCGAGTTTCTGCCCCAGAATGGCGATAACGCAAAATATCAATGAAAGAATAAAAAATGGCAATTTTTCCAGAACAAGCGCCCAAAACCGCCTTGTATTTTTAACAATATTAACGGACGCCAAACGCTGAAGGGGCCAGAAATCCAGCAGTAGAAAGAGTAGCGGCATTGTCACCAGCATGGGCTTGGACATCAGGCTGCATAAAAGAAGAAAAAACACCATAAGGTATTTTTTAAAATCTTTTTGCGCGGCATACCGAATATACATGATAAGCGCCAACAGGCCGAAAAACGTGCTGAGCACATCTTTCCGCTCGGATATCCAGGCCACGGATTCCACATGCAGGGGATGGACCGCAAACAGCATGGCCACAACAAAAGCGGGCCACGGACGGCCAGTGCTGATTTTTAAAAAAAAGAACACCAGCAGGGAGTTGAAAATGTGAAACAGCATATTCGTAACATGGTATCCGGCAGGAGAGGCGCCAAAAATTGTCGAATCCATCATGTAAGAAACCAGCGTCAACGGAATCCAGTTGGCCTTGTATATCCCGGAAAAGGCTTTGACAACTCCCTTGGTGCTGATACCAGATATGACATTTTGATTTTGATATATATACCCATCGTCATCATAATTGATAAAATCAAAATGAATGGTCTGAAAATACACGCATGATGTGACGAAAAGAATTAAAACAATCTGATAATAAGGAAGATTACGCAGATGAAAGGATTTTTGGAGGTCCATAAAGGCCGGCTCGTTTTCAATGTCTAATTGGTGACGTGGGGGGAAGAAAATGAATTTATCAATGCTATCGCTATAAATTTTTCAGATCAATATCGTCTGCGCCGGTTTTCAACAAAACGGCGGAAACCAGCAGCACCGAAGACATGGACATGGGCAGCAACCTGGCGTCCAGCCATGCCAGCGCACAATAGAAATAATTGATAAATCTGAAAGATACAATAACCCATGGTGCGGGTTTGAAATTGTTTTTCCCCCGGAAACCTTTTTTTTGTATCTTTTGAAAAAGCATGAACAACAATATCAACAGACAAATGGCGACCTTGTCCATCGGCCCCAACACCTTTCGGATGCTGACAGGCTTAAATTGATATCGTTTTAATTTCTGTTTCATTTGAGACAATTCATACCGGCGCAAATGCGAAACAAACCGGTCATCAAGGGCATAATATGCGTTGCGATGGGGAAACGTGATAATTAATCCGCCCGATGGGGCCATCACCCGGGCCATTTCACTGATCACCCGTCCATCATTGGGGATGTGCTCCAGCACTTCCGAACAGATGACATGGGAAAAAACACTGGACTCAAACGGCAAATGAACGCCGTCTGCAACCACATACATGCCCGCGCCTGATTTTTCTTTGAGGCGCTTTAATGCAAGAAAAGACAAGTCGGAATACACCAACTGGTTTCTGTGTCTCATGACAGGCGAAAGGCCGCTGCCTATCTCCAGCGCCATTTCTATTTTTTCGGGTTTTAAAATGTTATTTACAGCGTTTTTTCGGAGAACATAACTGTAAAGATAATCCTTCAATTCGGTATAATGATCCTGTTCAAAAAAAAACTGGAACTGATTTGGGCCGGTTTGATGCGTCATTTTGCGATGTCCGTTTTACTGTTGAAAGGATTCTGTTTTATCGCCCGCTGCCTCAGCAAATGATCCGCAATCACCAGATTCACCATTGCTTCGCACACCACATTGATGCGGGGAATGGCGGAAATATCGTGCCTGCCCTGGATGGTAATTCGGGCGGGGTTATTGCGGATATCGATGGTGTCTTGTTCCATGCTGATGGATGGGATGGGTTTCACGGCCACCCGGATGATGATTTCATCGCCGTTGGATATACCGGCAAGAATTCCGCCCGCATTATTGGTTGAAAACCCGGCGGGGGTTATAGCGTCATTATTTTGAGAACCCCTGAGTGCGGCGGCCGCAAAACCTGCTCCGATTTCAACACCTTTGACCGCGCCAATGCTCATCAGGGCCTTTGCAAGATCTGCGTCGAGCTTGTCGAACACCGGTTCCCCGAGTCCTGCGGGGACATTCCGGGCCCGGATTTCCACAATGCCTCCCAAAGAATCGCCTTGTTTTTTAAGCTCAGCCACTTCGTTTTCCATTTTTTTAGCTGCATGGCTATCTGCGCAAAAAAACATATTCTGAAAGATGGCTTTCGGATCAAAAGTCTTGGCAGTCACGGAGCCGAGAGCAACGGTATGAGCGACCACGGAAATATTTTCCGTTGCCAGAACCGCACCCGCCACCGCCCCGCCACCGACTCTGCCAACGGTTTCACGGGCCGACGCCCTGCCGCCGCCCCGCCAGTCCCGGATGCCGTATTTGGCCTGATAGGTAAAATCTCCGTGACCCGGTCGAAATACATTCGCAATGGAACTGTATGCGTGAGATTTTGCGTCCCGGTTTTCCACAAGAATCATGATGGGTGTGCCGGTAGTCCGGCCGTCAAATACGCCGGAAAGGATTTTTGCCTGATCCGTTTCTTTACGGGATGTGCTGGTGACGGCCTGCCCCGGCCGCCTGCGGTCAAGCCAAGCCTGAATGACGGATTCATCCAACGGAATGTTGGGCGGACAGCCGTCCACCGCCACGCCGATGCCGGGCCCGTGGGATTCGCCCCAGGTGGTGATACGGAATAATGTGCCAAATGTATTGCCTGACATAGGGATTCTGCCTTGATAGAGAAAAGTAGGAATGGTTGAAAAATTTTAAATTCGGCATTTAAGATATGTGCATTTTTGCCAGATTACACGTTACGCGCTAATTCGGCACGATTTCACCTTTCACTTTCCTTGTACAATCCATCGAAAACCTTCCAGAAATCGGGAAAAGATTTTTCAACGCAAGTTTCATTTGTGATTACAATTCCCGGCACGACAAGTCCGGCGATGGCAAAGCACATGGCCATGCGGTGATCGTTGTATGTTTCTATTACCGCGCCGTGAGGGCTGCCGCCAGTGATGAGCAGGTCGTCCTTTTCAGATGTGGCAAAAATCCCCATTTTTGTCAATTCATTGATCACGGCCGTCAACCGGTCGCTTTCCTTGATTTTCAGGTGCGCCACATTTTTTATTCTGGTGATTCCATTTGCAAATGCCGCGACCATGGCTAGAGTCGGAACAATATCCGGCATATCGGCCATATCCACTTCAATCCCGGAAAGATTTCCGCCTTTTACCAAAATACCATCGGACGCATGGCTTACATTGCAGCCCATGAGACCCAGCACATCCGCAAAGCGCACATCGCCCTGACTGGAATTTATAGTGATGCCGACCACCTTGATTTCAGCGCCGGTGATGGCGGCGGCAGCCCAGAAATAGCCGGCCTGGGAAGCATCCGGTTCCACTGCATAGCTGCCGGAACGATAACATTGGCCGCCCGGAATTTCAAAATATCCATAACCGTCCCTGACCACCTTAACACCGAACCGGGACATGATATCAATGGTCATGTCAATATAGGGCTTTGAAACCGGGCCCTGGGTCACATGAATCTTAATGCCTTGTTCCGTGTATGGCGCAATGAGCAGCAGCCCGGAAAGGAACTGGCTGCTCAGGCTGCAATTCATATGGACTTCTCCCCCGGACACCATGCCGCCTATCACTTCTACCGGAGGGCATCCGTCATGTTTCAGGGACACGGCGTGGATCCCGATTTCCTGCAAGGCGTCAAGCAAATGCTGAATGGGCCGTTCGTGCATCCTCTCGGAGCCGGAGAGAATATATCTCCCTTTGCCAAGAGCCGCATAGGATGTCAACAAGCGCATGGAGGTGCCGGAATTGCCAATAAACATAGGCGAGTCGTACCTGTTCATATCGCCGCTACGGCCATAAACAAAGAGCCCGTCCGGGTGTTTTTCAATCCGTGCGCCGAATCTGGATAACGCATCCAGGGTATAACGGGTATCTTCACTGTCCAGCCAGTTGTTGATCAGGCATTCGCCGTTTGATAACGCGGCGGCGATCAACGTCCGGTGGGTATAACTTTTCGATCCCGGTACCGTTATCGTGGTATCCCGGATTTCATCGGTTCTGATTTTTATCATGGTGGTCTTGATTTCTCGCGATCAATGGGATATTTCAGGCCGGCACGGAAAAACCGGCATGTAAAGTTTCGTCATTCAAAATCCAAATCCTTTTATTCCCTCACCCTGGGATAAGACCCAAGCCATTTCAAATACTTACAGTATGGCTTCATCTGTTCAATGGTCTGATAGATGTGATCATCTTCTATATGCCCGTCAAAATCCACAAAAAAGAAATAACTCCAGTTTTCATGTTTCGTGGGCCTGGATTCGAGTTTGGACATATTAATGCCCGCTTCAGCAATGGGTTGCAGGATTTTATAGAGAGCACCCGGCACATGGGAAATCGCAAACATGATGGATGTTTTATCGTCTCCCGTGGGCTTGGGCTCGTCCCTGCCGATCAGCAAGAATCGAGTGATATTATTGGAATAGTCCTCGATCCCGGATTCCAGGATTTGGAGTCCGTAAATATGAGCGGCTTCAGAATTGGCGATGGCGGCGGTGTTTTTCTCCGCAAATGCCTTCTGGGCCGCAATAGCCGTGCTGTTGCATTCGATCAGGACCGCATTGGGAAGATTTTTCCGAATCCACCCACGGCACTGGCCAAACGGCTGGGGGTGAGAATAAATCACTTTAATATCGCCTATGTTGCTTGACCGGGCCAGCAGGGCATGGGAAATATTCAGGTATTTTTCCGCGCAAATCCGCAAATCCGACTCAAAAAACAAATCCAAGGTATGGTTAATAGCCCCTTCGATGGAATTTTCCACCGGCGCCATGCCATAATTGCATTTCCCCTTGATCACCTCCATAAATACATCCCGGATGCTGGTTTGCGGTACATATTCGGCCGAATGGCCAAACATTTCCATTGCCGCTACATGGGTGAAAGTGGCTTCGGGTCCGAGATAGGAAATGGTGGTCGGAGTCTGGATTTCCCTAGATGCGGAAATAATATTAGTGAAAATCTGATGCAGGGCCTGGGCCTTTAATGGCCCGGCGTTTAACCGCGCCAGCCGCTCCATGATTTCATTTTCACGAATTTTATCATATACATAAGTGTTTTGTTCTTTTTTGATGCACCCGATTTCCTTGGCAATGATGAGACGTTTGTTAATCAAATTTAAAATCGTCTCATCAATGCCGTTAATGCTCTGACGCAGGTGAAGCAAAGGGATATCGGCCGAATTAGTTGCAGGTTCGCTCATGATGTTACAATCGTCCCAGAATTTATTTTTCCGTGATGGTTTCACTTATTTTCATGCCAAAATGCCGGCCGCTCGCCTCTAATGCCACCAGCACCTTGTCGCCGGGGAGCAATGTCACGACGGACACCGGGTTGCCATCCGGGTCCGTCAGGCGGATAGTTTCGGCATTTTGCACAATGGTGGTGATTTCCTTGCCGGACACCACCGCCTTAACCAGCATCAGGGGACGTTTTTCAATTTTGAGGCGTCCGACGGTGCCGACACTGGCCTGCCCTTTATAATTTGTAATTAAAACCGGATCCCCGGCGGAAAGTTCCGACAGATACCGGGTTTTCCCGCCAGGCACACGGGTGTATGCGTGGACCGCGCCAGCGTTCACCCGGAACGGACGGGGCGCGACATAGGGATTTTCCACACTTTCCGCATGAACCAGAAACAGCGCGCTGCTGGCGTTCCCCACCAGCATGCCTTCCCCCATTTTCATGTCCGTACAGGTGTCGACACACACCCGGTCGCCCATGCCAACTGATTTTATTTCAGTAATTTCAGCTTCTTGCAAAGATATTTGATCCGTGGCGGATTGCAGCCGGCTCAGCGCTTCTTTGAGTTCCATGGCGCCTGCGGGACAAAAAAGGATGTGATCCACCCCTTTTTCAAGAATGCCGAATGCGGTTTGGGCTTCCTCCAGACTGCTTACCTGGGCGATCACATCCGCGCCCTGGGCGATCAGATTTTCAAGGGGAATGATGGACCAGTCCGTGCATTCCAGAATCACCTTTTTTTCGCGGCATAATCTCGCGATTTCAGCTTCATCATTACTGCCGGTGATTTTAAAGGCCACCACATCCTCGCCCGGTTTTAAATCCCCGTCTTTACATATGGTTTGTATCCGGCCAAGGGCCTTGACTTTTTCGGAACAGCCGTCCGGCATCATCACGCCATCCGCGCCGCCTTCAATGGCGGTGGTTACCAGTTCTTTGTCCCAAGGGTCAATTTTTACCCATATTTTACGCATGTGTTCGTCTCCTGAAATCTATTTGAGAATTTTAAGGGCGTCTCCGACAGACTTGTTATCAAAAAGAATGGACGCCATGGCCTGGACCATGCGAGTTGGGTTCTTGTGCTGAAACACGTTGCGGCCGATGGAAACCCCGGAACCCCCTGCGTCAATGGAGCCTTTAACCATTTCCAGAATGTCCCGGTCCGAATTCATTTTTGCGCCGCCGGCAATGACCACCGGAACGGTGCAGCCTTCCACCACTTTGGCAAAGGATTCCGGAGATCCGGTATAGGAAACCTTTACTATATCCGCGCCCATTTCGCAACCCACCCGGGCCGCGTGCTTCACCACTTCCACATCATACTCGTCTTTTATTTTTTCGCCCCTGGGATACATCATGGCCAGCAGCGGGATGCCCCAGTTGCGGGATTCATAGGATACCCGCCCGAAGTCATTAAGCATTTCCTTTTCCTGCCCGTTGCCGATATTCACATGAATGGACACGGCGTCGGCCCCGAGTTTAAGCGCTTCTTCAACGGTGCAGACAAGGGTTTTGGAATGGGGGTACATGGACAGAGATGTGGATGCGGATAAATGAACGATCAGCCCGATATCTGATCCGCGTCCGCGATGACCCGCGCCTACCAGCCCTTTGTGTTCCACAATGGCGTTGGCCCCGCCTTCGGCGATCTGGGCGACGGTGGTCTTCATGTCGATAATGCCTTCAATGGGGCCGACGGAAACCCCGTGATCCAGGGGCACAATCAGCGTTCTTCCGGTGTTCCGGTCCATGATGCGTTCCATTCGAATGTGTTTGCCAATCAGTGTCATTTCTTTCTCCTGTTCATTTAGGTGTTTAAAAAACAAAAAAAGCCGCGAAGTTTTTTTCTTCGCGGCTTTTTTTGCATAAAAAAAGCCGCAGGCTTTCGGGGCTGCCTGCGGCTTTTGGTTTTTTTAGGTGTGTCTTACTTTCGCACAGGCAGTCCCTTGCTAAAATAATAATAGCTAAAATACCAAAAATTAAAATTTCTGACTGCGGTGCGGTTCATGTTATGGTGTGTTTCTTTTTTTTATTCAATAATTTTTTTTAGGACATTCAAAAACATTGTTCATTGTTTGCACTGTGAGAGGCAATTTCCATTATTGTTTCAGGAATGTCAAGTTTTTATTTGCTGTTTTTTAAAATCAATGCGGCGGCGTTGGCCTGCATGGTCACAAAATCCGCGCCAGTCAAACCAGCGCCTAAAACGATCTGCCGCGCGAAATGGCCGTCAATCAAATCACCGGGACTGTGGGTATCCGTATTGATGACCATCCCCGCGCCGGTTTTTTCAGCCAGACGCGCCACATGGCCGTTGGTGATGGAATGGCCTTTGCGTGCGGTGATTTCAAGCAGCACATTATTCTCTTTGGCGGCCAGCACGTCTTTCTGGGAAATCAGGCCCGGATGGGCGAGAATATCCGCACCGCCATCGATGGCCGCACGATTGGTGCCTTTCGCCACGGGCTCCATGATGGTCTCTCCGTGGACAACAATCAATTTTGCACCCAACGCTCTTGCTTTTTGAATGATGGCGGAAATGCGCGATGGCGGCACGTGGGTGATTTCAATACCGGGCGTGATCTTAATCTGCATCACGGCATTTAATTCTTCGGCAACCGCAATCATCCGGGGAATAATAAAATCAATATTGGACAAATCGCCGTGATCGGTAATGGCCATGGCCGTCAAGCCCATATATTCAGCGCGCCTGGCCAGCTCGGCAGGGATCAGTTCTCCGTCACTGAATACGGTATGCATGTGAAGATCAATCATTTCTTTCCCTAAACCTTATATTTACCGAAATCCTCTGGCGGAAGATTCTTCAGGTATTCCTCCCATTTTTTTCCATCCTCGCTGTTGTCGACGGTTTCGTACTGGCCCTCCTGAACCTTGAAATTCTTCACCACCTGGTCATCAACAAAAATTTCCGATTTCAGGCGCAAGGCAAGCGCGATAGCATCAGAGGGACGCGCATCCAAAATAAATTCTCCTCCGGGAGAGGAACAGTAAATTTTTGCATAAAAAGTATTGTCTTTCAGATCATTTACCTCGATGCGCGGCACGGTTGCCTTTACGGTATCAATGAAATTTTTAAATAGATCATGGGTCATGGGACGGTCAAATGCAATGTCCTGAAGCATGGAGGCAATGGCTGCCGCCTCCAGAAGTCCGATCCAGATAGGGAGTGAAAAATTTCCATCCACCGCATTCAGGATGAGAATGGGCGCATTGGTTGATGGGTCCATAGCCAGCCCCCCGATGGTCATTTTATGCAACATGCGAGTGCCTCCTTTCCGGCGTGAAGGATTCAATTTGATTTTCCACGGCGACGCCCCGGAATGAATTTAAAAACGCCGTTTCGATCCGGATAGACATAATCTGACCTTTCAGCGCGTCCATGTCAAGCGGCGAATGCGATGATACCGGGAAATTAACGATTCTGTTTTCAGACGTTCTGCCAGTCAGTTCAACGATGCCTGGAACCTCTGGTTTTTTCTGCTGGTTCTTGCTCTCTCCTTCAATTAATACCGGAAAAACACGGCCAATGAGGGCCGCATGATTGTCTGAAATGATTTGTTTCTGCAAGTCCAGGAGCGCCTGGAGTCTCCGGTACTTCACATCGGAAGCGATTTTACCGGAAAACCGGGAAGCCGGGGCTTCGGACCGGTCTGAATATTCAAACGCAAACAGGCTGTCAAACCGGACGGTTTTCATTAAATCGATGGTGGCGGCAAAGTCCGCATCTGTTTCACCGGGAAACCCCACGATGAAATCCGTTGAAATAGCGATATCCGGCGAAGCGGCGCGCAATCTGGCGATTTTTTTCAGATAGGCGTTCCGGGTGTATTTCCGGTTCATTCTTTTCAGAACCGGGTCAGCGCCGGACTGGACCGGAAGATGGATATGGTTGCAGAGTTTTTGAAGCGTTCCAAAAGATGCGATCAATTGATCGGAAAGATCCTTGGGGTGAGATGTCACAAACCGGATTCGCTCAAGACCTTCAATATCATTAACCAGGGCCAGCAATTTCACAAATGATGTCAGCCCCTCTTTCACACCGTAACTGTTCACGTTCTGCCCGAGAAGGGTAATTTCTTTAACACCGGATTGGACCATGACCTTGATCTCGGCAATAATGGCCCCCGGCTCACGGCTAATTTCCCTGCCCCGTACATAAGGGACCACGCAATAGGTGCAGTAATTGTCGCACCCACGCATGATAGTGACAAATCCGGTCACCTCTTTCCCAGATGACGACATAACCGTATGCGCCGGATTCTCATGTATGATATCCGTCATATCCACCGCGACAATAGGCATGCCGTCCGGTTTCACGCCGCGCAACAGGTCCGGCAACTGGTCCACCGCATGGGTTCCCATCACAATGTTCACCTGGGGAAACCGTTCAATCAATTTTGCGCCCTGCTGCTGGGCCACGCATCCGGCCACCACCACATGCAGCCGGGGATTCTTTTTTTTCAATACATTCAGGCGGCCTAAAAAACTGTGGACCTTCTGGACCGCTTTCTCCCGGATGGCGCAGGTATTGACGATGATTAAATCAGCGGTTTCAATGGATGATGTCGGCATATAGTTTTCATCAGCCAGCAGCCGCAACATCCGCTCCGAATCATAGACATTCATCTGACAACCGATGGTATTGATATAAACAGTCTTTGTCTTCATAAATTCGTATCTCAGAATGAACCCGCAGCTGACCCGTTGACCGGTTCTATCCGTATTTCCTTTTTTAATTCAATGAGTACGCCGTCGACATCACATTCACAGCCGGGCGCTATATGCAATTTAATGATGGCGGTTTGCGGATGGATGGTTTCCACCACGGCAATGCCATCATATGCTTCAAAAATAAATTTAACAAACCCCACGAACTTTCTGTCAATAGAATATAGACGGTTAATGGTCTTCAATGAGTCTCCTGATGCATATGATTTTTTAAAACATACCATCCCGGTTTTTGGTTTGACAATAGAAATATCGAAAAACGCCGGGCAGGGATTTGGCGTTTTTTTTAAAATAATGTTTGTTTCGTCCGGCTGCTTACGCTATATGGCGACTAATGAATAAGCCAATGGAAACTCAAAGCCCGGACCGCGCAACCATTCGACGGATAAGCAACCGGGCCGCCTGCCATCCGATTATCGCCGCTCTTTTAGCCAATCGCGGCGTCATCTCACCGGAAGCCATCGCCGATTTTTTGCAC
>DAIEHU010000099.1 GCA_027353395.1 Desulfobacteraceae bacterium | reverse complement strand
TCATGGCGCTCTCAATATGCACATGGGCGTCAATAAGCCCCGGCGCGACATACCGGCCCTTCAAATCCACCGTCCGCCGGGCCGGGTAATCCCCGATTCCCACGATATGACCGTCATGCACGGCTATATGACCGGACAGAATTTCACCGGAAAACACATTGATGATGCGGGCATTTGTGAACAGACAATCCACGGGCAGGCCGCCCCTGGCTGCGACGATTAAATTCTTGAGATGCGGCATGTGAAAAATCCTCTCTGTTGAATGAACAGGTAAGCATTTTTATACCATACCCTGCGGTTAGGCAATGGAGAAAAACTTGACGGACTCGTGACAAGCCCATCCACCAGACGTGCGCGGTTATGCGCCGGCAGCCAAACCGGAACTGAATTATATCTCGCGTCATTATTAATATAAATAATTTAATAAGTTATAAAATTTTTGATCTGACCGGCATTTTGCTTTCCCATTTCTGTCAGAAAAGTGTAATATGTCCCGTAAAATTTTGCTTGTTTTTCAAAATGCAGGGATATTCCCGAAATCAAGGGCCGGGTATATCAACCGGTTTTAAAAACAACTCATTATTCAGAACGTTATACGGGCCGAACGCTGGCGATGGTTTTTCAGAGCCGCCGGGCCACCTTAAGGAGAAACCGTGATGCACATCCTGGAAAAATTAAAAAAAATCAGCCGCCGGGAACCGGAAATCAGGGCTTTTTGCATTCAAACCATCCGTTTTAAAAAATTTCTTGAAAACGCGCGGGCGCTGCTGGACCTTTTTAAAGACGGCCGGGAAAAAGCCGTTGAGGACTATATTTTTGACCGGCACTATGTGGTAACCCTGATTGACAGCGTTGTTGAACGGCTCGGCATGATGGTCTATGACGCCTGCGTGCTGGTGCCAAAAAACGGGGAAGAATTATATGCAGGATATGACCGGCTCAAACTGGCGGCCGGAAATCTTATCGACGCAGACGCCTCCGCCGGAAAAAGCGCCGGTGTTGCAGCATCCGGTTCAACGGATCCGGAATACCGGTTGCTTTCAAATGCGCTCCGGTGGTTCAACGGGAAAGACGCGCCGGAGCCGGAAACGGTGATGGGGTTTATGAAGCAGGCATTTCTTCATGTCATTGCCTTGGATGCCGCCGAAGGACTGGCGTCAGACGCTGCAACGGAAGACCAGGCCTTGTTCGAAAACAGCGGGGTCAAAGCCACGGACATGGGGCTTTACCTGATTGACCTGTGGAAGGATGCACTGACGCCGCCGGATAAAAACCGCGCCACCAGTGATTTCAACAGCGTTCCGCTGAAACATTTACTGATGGATGCCACCTGCAGGGATGCGAAAACCGGGGCAATAAACATTCAAAACGACCCTGACTGGGTAGCGGCGGTGACGGAATACCAGTTAAGCCTCCATTCCCTGAAACCGGATTTTCAATTCCGGCTGGAAACCCTGGCCAGCGGATATGAACAATCGGATTTTATCTTTATTTTCGCTGGCAAATCCACAAGCTTAAGCGAACTCCTGCCATCCGGCTTTCATATTGAAACAACAGATTACGGCCAGTTCGCATGGAGCCTCGATATATCGGCGAAAATCATTGAAGACAGCCTCATGATCATCGGTCGCAGGCTTTTCAGCAAAAGCGCCCGGCGGCTTCAATAATCATTCTTTATTTGCAACGGGAGAAAACAAATGCCAGAGCAGCCGCTTAAAATAATGGTGATAGATGATGAGAATATCGTGGGTAAACGGCTTAAACCCGCTCTTGAAAAAACAGGCGATATTGTTGAAACTTTTGAGGACGGCGAGAAAGCGCTGGCCCGTTTTAATGAAGATCCGTTTGATATCGTCATCACCGATATCCGCATGGAAAAAATTGACGGGATTGAAATCCTGGAGCGGATTCTCGCCACATCCGGACGCACGAAGGTCATCATTATAACCGGTTACGCCACTGTTGAAACAGCCAGGGAAGCGCTGTCAAAGGGCGCCTTCGACTTTATCGCAAAACCGTTCAAGCCATCGGATTTACGGGCGGTCATCGAACGTGCGTCCAAAGAACCGAGACCCTGATTCTTATACCATATCTGTTGATGCTGGAGAACTCAAATGTCTAATCATCCGGAAAATGCAGCGGCTTATGAAAACGATTTCAACTTCAGATTCCGCTATGAAACCCTTCGTTCGCTGCTGAATAAAAATGGCAGCGCGCTTCAGATATTAAGTGATCTGGAAGCGGATTTAAACCATATACGCCATTATGACAAACGGATCAAACGCCCGATTCAGAGACTGATCACGGAATCCCTGCTCATGGCGCAGGAATTGAATCTGATGGCAGGGGACCATTATTCGGACCTGTACCCGGTCATTTTCGAACTCAGGAGGAAAACCGACCGGCTGTTTTCAGAAAAACAGCCGGATGCCGACCAGCCGCTTGTTCTGAGACTGAACGACCCCACCGGGTTGGACCCGCTGCTGGCTGGCGGAAAGGCCCTGGGCGTCTGGCGTCTTGGAAGATATTTCAAGGGTCTGACGCCTCCTGGATTTGTGGTCACTACCGCCGCATACAACCGAATCATTGAAGACAACAATCTGCAAAACCGTATCCGGATACTGCTGAACAAACTGGACGTTACCGAAGACGAGGAGCAGTTTCAATCCAGGACTCAGACCATCCGCCGGATGATCCGGGAAGCCAATGTCAACGAAGAAATTAAAACCGCCATCAAGACCCAGGCGGAAGCGATTAACGGGGCGCTTCCCAGGGGATTGTGGGCTGTCCGGTCCTCGGCTGTCAGTGAAGACAGCAGGCTTTCCTTTGCCGGCCAGTTTGACAGCGAATTGCAGATAGAGACCGGGAATCTCATCACCGCCTACCTGCATGTGCTTGCAAGCCGGTTTTCGGATCGTGCGGTTAAGTACCGGATGCATCATCATTTTCTTGAGGTTGACACGCCGATGGCGGTTCTTTTCATGCCTATGGTGGATGCCGCCGCTGCGGGCGTGGTGTACACATCCGACAGCAAAGATGCCGGCGCCATGGTGATCAGCGCCGTGCCGGGCCTTGCGAACCGGATGGTGAAAGGTGAGGTGCAAGCGGATACGTTTATGGTTTCAAAAGGGCCTTCACATGCGATTACCCGGATAACACCGGCAGATGATACCGGCAAGCCGCCAGCATATATCAGCCCCGAAAAAATTCTTGAAATCGCGGAAATCGCGGGCAAAGCAACGGACAAATTCGGACATGAGCTGGATATTGAATGGGCGGTGGACCAAAAAGGCGAAGTGCGGTTTCTGCAGGCCCGTCAATTAAGCAGCATCTCTATGGATGACCCGGCTGTCCCGCCGCCCGGCAAACCGTCTCCACAAAAAGACGCTCTGCCCATTATAGAAGGCGGTATTACCATATTTCCGGGCCGGGCGGAAGGACCGTTAAAATTTCTGTCGCCTTCGGACAACCTGTCGGATGTGCCGGATGGGGCGATCGTGCTGGTGGCGCATCCCCGGCCGGAGCTTGCCTCCATACTGCCGAGAATCGCAGCGCTCCTGGCGATGGAAGGCAACCCCGTCGGCCATCTGGCCACCCTGGTCAGAGAGTTTTCCGTGCCCTGTGTTTTCAGGCTTGGGGAGAACGCCAAAATTCTGACCGGGAAAAACATCATCAGCGTGAATGCGACCAAAAGAACCGTGTATGCCGGCATCCGGTGGCCAGGCATCCGGGAGCGCGTACTCGCTCGGATCGCCGCCGGAAACCGCCATCAGAAAAAGTCCGGCCCTCTTTTTGATCTGGTCCTCGGTTTAAACCTTCTGGATCCGGATGCATCCTCATTCAAGGCAAAATCATGCCAATCCGTTCACGATGCGCTCCGGTTCATGCATGAAATGTCCGTGCGTTCCATGTTCGGTTTCGGGGATAAGCAAAGCCGGGTATGGAACAAAAAAAGCCGGAAACTCATTACCGGTCTGCCCGTCAAATTTCAATTAATTGATCTGGATCATTGCGTCCCGGAAAATGTTAAAAAAACTTCTCCGGAAAATGTGGGAAGCATTCCTTTCCAGGCGTTATGGCGGGGCGTTTCCGATAAAAGACTGTCCTGGCCCGATCGATGGGAAAAAGAAATGCGGGGATTGCCCTCCGATTTCAAGGAATCCGTTCTCGGCGGGGACAGAGGCCCCAGACGTGCTTCGGACAACAATTATGCCATTGTCGCAAAAGACTATATGAACTTAAACGCCCGGTTTGCCTATCATTATGCCATGGTCGACGCAATGGTGGGACCGGGCGCGGAACACAACCATGTGCATTTCCGGTTCAGGGGCGGCGGAGCCAGTGATGAAAACCGGAACCGGCGCGCCCTTTTTCTGGAAAGAATCCTGCGTGAATCCGGGTTCGGGGTTGACAGCAGCGGAGACCTGGTGACGGCCTGGTTCCGGCGCTATCCGCAAAAAGATTCCGAAAAGGCCCTGGAATTACTCGGCCGCCTCATCGTCTGCGCCAGACAGCTTGACGCGGCGCTCACGAGCGATGCTTCCGTAAAACTCTATGAGGAATATTTTCTTAAAGAGCAGTTTGATATGTTTGTTTGATTTACCACTGAAAGGGGAAATGGACGCCGATGGACCTGCAACTCGCGGATATTGAAGATCCGGATGCCCGCATCAGCATCGAGCCGGAGAACATCCCGCTTCAACACCGGCCATCCATCAGTATCCGGGCGAAGGTGGCGGTTTCGTTTTCCCTTTTTTTCATTTTGTCCTTTACCGTGACCGGCTGGTCTTACTGGATCCTCACAAAACTCGAAAATAAAATAGAATTTCTGGAAATCGCCGACAATTACATGGTGGAAATTCAGCAGGCCCGGCGTTTTGAAAAAAATTATCTCCTATATCACACGGGCCTTCCTGATGCGCTGGAACACCTGAAAACAGCGGACGCCATTTTAACGCAGAACAGCGACAAGGTGGAAAACATCCTCGGCAAAAATTATTTCCAGACCATGGTCTCCCTGATGTCGGAATATCATGGCCAACTGGCTCTGCTGGGAAATGTGAAAAACAATGCGGGAAAAGAGGCCATCGTTCCCAGTCTCCGTGAGCTCGGCAGCCGGATGGTTTCGCTTGGTGAAGAATTCGTCGAGAAAGAACGGAATTCCGCCACCCGGATGTTTCTGCTGGCCAAACGCGTACCCCTGTATTTCATGTCCGCCTTATTCATCCTCATGCTGTTTGTTTTAACCTTTTTAACCCGGCAGTTGCTCCTGACCCTGAACCGGTTTATGGAGTATACGAAACGGATCGGGGAAGGCGACTTTTCCCCCATCCTGCCGGTGCGGAAATACAAAGATGAATTTACAAAGCTGGCCGAAGCCTTTAACAGCATGATACGGGAGCTTGATCACAAACACAAGGTGCTGCTTGAATCGCATAAGCTCAGGGCCATTGGCACGCTGGTGGCGGGGGTGGCCCATGAACTGAATAATCCCTTAAACAACACCCTTCTGACGGCGTCGGTGCTGAATGAATGTTTTCCAACGCTTTCCGAGGAAGAAAAAATGGAAATGATCAATGACGTGATCAATGAAACCGAAAGAGCCCAGCGGGTCGTGAAAAACCTGCTGGATTTCGCGCGGGAGGGCGAAACCGAAATCGCGCCGCTGGAGATCGGAAAAATCGTTGAGGACTCGACCCGGCTGGTGGCCAATCAGGTAAGATTCGCCAAGGTGGACCTGAAACTCGATTGCGAAGCCAACCTTCCGCGGATTCATGGAGATGAGCAGAAGCTGAAGCAGGTTTTTGTGAACCTGCTCTTGAACGCAGTGGATGCGCTGCCGCCGGGCGGACAGATCCATATTCATATCAAAAAAGACAAACCCCAGGGTTACGTTCTGGTCACGGTTCACGACAACGGCCCCGGCATTCCCGAACATATCCAGGCCCGCATCTTTGATCCGTTTTTCACCACCAAGGGTCAGGGCAAGGGCACGGGCCTTGGCCTTTCCGTCTCCCGGGGCATCATCAAGAAACTGGGAGGCTATATCACCTTGGCAAGCTCCTCCGGCCAGGGAACCATGTTCACGGTGGCCCTGCCCATCACCGAATCGCCTTCGGAAATCATGTCTAAGTGACAATCAACAAAATCGCCAGATCCATCACATTGGTTCCGGTAGCGGCGGTGATGATGGTATCCCCGGTTTGGTTAAAAAACCGTTGGAATCATTCCGGGCCAGGTAATCGTCGATGTTGAGCCCCTGTTTCCGGGCCTTTTGCGGAGAAGACGAGTCCGCAGCCACGCCCGCTGAATCCGAATTCCCGTCAATGCCGCCAGTTCCGGCGCTCAGAAATGCCCGACCGCTGCGCCCGGCCATTTCTTTTAAAACCGACAGGCACATTTCCTGATTTTTCTACCGCCCTCCCCCGTCTCCCCGGAGCATGGCAGCACTCTCACCGGCCTCTTCGCGTGTAAAAATCCCGGCTGGTCCACTCCAGATAAGCGCGACAGGATAACCGGATTAGGCAATATCATCCCCTGTCTATTTCGTATTTCTTGCGATAGGCCGCGACAAGCGTCAAAATCTCTTCACCATACTCTCCGCTCTTTTTTTTGCCGATCCCCTTGATTTTTTTCAACTCCGCTATCGTGCCGGGCAAATCCACCGTTATCTGAATGAGTACCCGCTGGTGAAGCACCTGAAAATGAGCGATGCCGTTTTCTCGGGCCTGACGGTCCCGCCATGATTTAAGTTTCTGAAACAATTCGGGATGTTCAATGTCGGATTCGCTATAGGCCGGGGCTTGAGATTTTTTTTCTTTTTCCGGGGCAACCGCCATCTCAGCGTTTGATGTGGAGCGCAGATAACGCGGCGGCGAAAATCCGTTTTCACAGGAACTCACTCCGGCCAGCCTTGCGGCGATTTCCTGCCTGAGATTATCCAGGGCGTTGCCGATCTGTCTGCCCAGCTCCTTATTATCCGTATCCGCCTGAAATTTTTTCATAAGATCATCAAAAACCAAGGCAAATTGATTCTGGAACCATTTCGATGCCTTGCCGGTCCGCTCCAGAATACGGGCATCCGATTCCGGAAGATTGTTATCCGCAAAAAGGGCGCGCAATTGCTGTTTGAATTTTTCACTGACCCCGAAAATGGATTCCCCGGCCAGCTCCTGCAACCGGCCCATGCCGGCCACACCGGATATACTGACCACGCTGGCGTTTCCTTGTAAAAGCCGGATAAGGTAATGGAGGCGGCTGGCAAGCTGCTGAAAATCAAAACATTCCAGGAGCAATTGCTGCTGGTAGCAGATTTTGGCTGCCTGGAGGCGGTCTTCGGAAGGCGGGTTCCGACGGGCGGTTTCGGCAAACTCAATGATCGCCGCATCCGTTTCAATGCCCCGGGACGGGATGGGAGAACTGAACACCATGCCCTCAAAGGTTTTGCAGCGGCTCAGCGCCACGTATACCTGGCCGTGGGTAAACGCGGATTTGGAGTCAATGACGGCCTTGTCAAACGTCAGCCCCTGGCTTTTATGGATGGTGATGGCCCAGGCCAGCTTCAGGGGGAATTGGCTGAATTTGCCGATGATTTCCTCCTGGATGTCCTTCGTGTCTTCGTTCACCGCATAGGTGATGTTTTCCCATTCCACGGGCTCCACCTCAATCTCCTCAGAATCGCCATGACAGACGACGTGGATTTTCTGGCCGGAAATGGTCTTTATCTTGCCGATTTTGCCGTTGTAATAGCGTTTTTCGGGAGAGGCGTCATTGCGCAGAAACATCACCTGGGCATTTTGCTTGAGAACCAGCGCGCCAGGGGTCGGGTAAATATATTCGGGGAACTCTCCGGAAATCTCGGCGTCAAAACGGTATTCTTTCCCCGAAAGCGCCGCCAGCCGGGTTTTATTGATGGCGTCGGCCCGGCTGTTATGGGTGGTCAGGGTGATATAGCCCTGGTCTGCCGTTGGTGTATAATTTTCAATATACCGCCGGTTGAGTTCCCCAATGACGGCGGCGTCCAGACGGTTGTCCCGGACCCGGTTCAGCAACTCGATAAACCGGGGGTCGGACTGACGGTAAATGTGGTTTAATTCAATGGTCAGCCATTCGGTGCGCGCCAGGGCGTGGCTGCTGAAAAAATACACCGACGCATAATAGTCTTGTAAAAGCTGCCATTCATCCTGTTTTGCCACAGGAGAGAGCTGGTGCAGATCGCCGATCATGAGCAACTGAACGCCGCCGAATGGCAGATCATTGCGGCGGTGCCGCCGCAGGACCGCGTCCACGGAATCGAGCAGATCGGCCCGCACCATGCTGATCTCATCAATCACCAGCAGATCAAGATGCTGAATAATCCGCTTTTTTTCTCTGCTGAACCGGAACAACCGCTGTTTGTTATT
>DAIEHU010000098.1 GCA_027353395.1 Desulfobacteraceae bacterium | reverse complement strand
TCCACCAGAATCGGCCCGCCGCACCGGGGGCAGGTTCTTCCGACCGGTTTATCCCATGAGGCGAAAGTGCATTGCGGGAACCGGCTGCATCCGTAAAACACCTTGCCCCGTTTGGATGTCCGCTGCACCAGTTCCCCGTCGCAGCCGGGCTCCGGACATTTGACGCCGGTGGCCTGGGCGTTTGCGCCATTTGCTTTGACGCCCATGGACCGGGTGTTTTTGCATACCGGATATCCGGTGCATGCCAGAAAATCCCCGAATTTTCCCTGCTTGACCGCCATGGGCTTTCCGCATTTGTCGCAAACCTCCCCTTCGGCTGCTTCAAAATCCGGCTCCAGGGCCTGAACATGGCCTTTGCCGTCGCGCACATAATTCCGGGAATAGGCGCATTCCGGATAACCCACGCACGCCAGAAACGGGCCGTTTTTGCCCACTTTGATATGCAGGGTTTTCCCACATGCAGGGCATAATGCTTCGGTGGGGACGCCTACGCCTTTAACACTCTGCATATGTTCAGCGGCTGAGGCCAGACGCTGCTCAAATGTTTCATAAAACCGGGTCAGCACATCCAAGGCATCCCTTTCCGCCGATTCCACAAGATCGAGATCATTTTCCATTTTTGCGGTAAAATCCACGCTTAACACATCCGGAAAATTTTCCACCAAAAGATCGCTCACGATAAATCCCAATTCGCTGGGATGAAAATAGCCTTTTATAAATTCCACATAGCCTTTGTCCCGGATGGTGGACAGAATCGACGCATAGGTGCTGGGCCGGCCGATGCCGTTTTCCTCCAGTTCCTTGACCAGGGATGCTTCGGAAAAGCGCGGAGGCGGCTGGGTGAAATGCTGTTTCGGCTCGATTTTAAGAAGTGACAGGAGCGCTTTTTCCGCAAGTTCCGGCAGCAGGGCGGCCTCATCCTTATTCCCTTTGTCCTGTTCCTCGTCATCCGCTGTTTTGTAAAGGGCCAGGAATCCGGGAAACAGGATGGATGATCCGGTGGCGCTGAAGGTATATTCGCCGGCCCCAATGGTGACGGTGTTCTGATTGATCAGGGCCTGGGCCATCTGGGAGGCCATGAACCGCTTCCAGATGAGCTGGTAGAGGGCCAGTTGGTCTTTGCTCAGGTACTTAGCCACTTTTTCCGGGGTGTGATACACGGATGTGGGACGAATGGCCTCGTGGGCGTCCTGGACTTTGTTCTTGTTTTTAAAAAATCGCGGTTTGGGCAGCCCATATTCCTTGCCGAAGGTTTCCCGGATCAAGCCACGGGCTTCCTGGGCCGCGTCTTCTGAAATCCGCACCGAATCGGTACGCATATACGTGATGAGGCCCACAAATTCCCCGTCCCCCAGGTCAATGCCTTCATAAAGCTGCTGGGCCACGCTCATGGCTTTTTTGGCGGTGAACCGCAATTTGCGGATGGCTTCCTGTTGCAGCTTGCTGGTGGTAAAGGGCGGCCATGGGTTCCGTTTGACGGTTTTTTTCTCAACCGCATCCGCCACAAAAGCGGCGTTCGCCAAATCCGCCAGCACCGCATCCGCCGCGGACCCATCGGGGATTCTGATTTTTTCCCCGTTTTTTTTCACCAGCTTTGCGTCAAACGCCGGGGGATTGTCCCCTTGCAGGGTGGCGGTGATGGACCAGTATTCCTCGGGTTCAAACGCCTGAATCGCCCGCTCCCGCTCGCAGATAATGCGTACGGCCACGGATTGAACGCGGCCCGCGGAAAGGCCGTATTTGACTTTTTTCCACAATACCGGCGAAATTTCATACCCCACCAGGCGGTCCAGAATGCGCCGGGCCTGCTGGGCCTTGTACCGGTTTTCATTCAGGGGCTCAGGGGCCGCAAGCGCCTCCAGCACGCCTTTCTGGGTGATTTCGTGAAACAGCACCCGGTGAAAGCGCCGGCCTTTTTTCTTTAAAATATCGGCGGTATGAAAGGCAATGGCTTCTCCCTCGCGGTCAGGGTCGGGAGCCAGATAAATATCCTCCGAATCTTTCGCCGCGATTTTAAGACTCTGGATGACCTTTTGCTTGCCGGGAATGGTCACGTATTTGGGCGCAAAATGGTTGGCCACATCAATGCCGATTTCCTTTTCCGGCAGATCAATGATATGACCCACCGTGGACGCCACCAGATAGTCCTTGCCGATATATTTCCGGATGGCCTTTTCCTTGGTCGGCGATTCCACAATCACTAACGGTTTGCTCAATTCTTTTCCCCACTGACAGTAAAATATTTTCCGGGGCTCTGGATGATCTTCCCCTTTAATTCAAGCGTCAACAAAATGCCGGCGAGCCTGCCGCTGGAGAGGCCCGACCGGGAACTCAATTCATCCATGTGGACGGGATACGCCTCAATAAGCGCAAGGACGCGGGCTTCTTCCGCGGTCAGACCGGCGGAAAGATCCGTGTCTGAAGATTTTTCCGCGGAACGGTTTAAAGGCCCGCCCTTTTGGTCCGGCATCCCCCTGTCCTTCAGATGATAAAATTCATCCAGCACGTCCTCCACGCGGGTCACCAGTTTCGCGCCCTGCTTCAGCAGATTGTGCGTTCCAGCGCTTTTAAAGGAATGGATGCTGCCGGGAACCGCAAACACTTCCCTGCCCTGCTCCGCGGCCAGCCGCGCGGTGATCAGGGAGCCGCTTTGCCGGGCCGCTTCCACCACCACGGTGCCGATGGTCATGCCGGCGATAATCCGGTTTCTGGCCGGAAAATTATAGGAATTGGGCGCTTCCATGACCTGCAGCTCGGAAACCACCGCGCCGGTCTCGATCATTCTCTCAAACAACGCGCGGTTTTCCGGCGGATAAATCACGCCCACCCCGCATCCCAGCACGGCGGCGGTTCGCCCGCCTACTGACAGCGCTCCCTGATGGGCTGCTGTGTCAATGCCCCTGGCCATGCCGCTGACAACGGGCAGGCCCAAGGCCGCCAGATCCGCACCAAGCCGCCGGGCCATGGACAGGCCGTAAGAAGTCGCTTCCCGGGACCCCACAATGGCGATGCTGTTTTCCATGTTTTTAAGATCGCCGCGCGCATAGAGCATCGGGGGCGGGTCGGGAATATGCCGCAGCGGCGGCGGGTATTCCGGATCCAGAAGGGTAACCATCCGGCAGTTTATCTTCGCCGCCAGCGCCATTTCCTTTCTGACCGCATCGGTGAGGCGATATCGCTTGATGGCCCCGGCGATCCGGCCGCTGACGCCCTCCACCATCATGAGATCGGACGGTTACGCCTCAAAAACGGTTTGGGGGTCGCCAAACCGGTCCATCAGCCGTTTAAATAAAAGGTTACCCACGCCGGGCACGTTTTTTAACGCAAACCACGGCTCGATAGCGTCCATAAAAATAAACCGGCTTAAATGTCAAATAAAAACTGCCCGTAAACGGGCAGTAGGGGCGCACCTGAAGTGCGCCTATCTCAAATGTCCAAAACTCCAGCGGGCGCACCTGAAGCGCGCCCCTACGGATTTTGCGCGCCCCTTTTTACGCCGGAACCGCTCGGGCTGAAGGTTTCTCATCCTTAAACATCAACAGAATGGGACTGGCCACATAAATGGATGAAAAGGTTCCGATAAATATGCCCACAATCATGGAGAAGGCGAAATCCCGGGTGACATCCCCGCCCAGAAAGTACAGACAGATCACCGTCATCCATGCGGTGAAAGATGTTAATATGGTACGGCTCAGGGTCTCATTGATGCTCCGGTTGATGATGTCCCTGGTTGGAAGACGGGGATAACGCTTGGTGTTTTCGCGGATCCGGTCAAACACCACGATGGTGTCGTTCAAAGAAAATCCCGCCAGGGTGAGAAGCGCGGCCACCACCGAAAGGGAAAACTCAAAATTGAACAGGGACAGCGCCCCCACGGTGATGGCCACGTCATGAATCGTGGCCACGGTGGCGCCCATGGCGTATTTCAGCCGGAGCTGCCAGAACATCAAAAGGGTGATGGCCAGGGCCACGAAAATAAGCACCGGAATGCTGACGCCAAACATGGAAAACAGATAGACCGCGGCGAAGATGAACAGCGCCAGAACGCCGGGCGCCCCCCATTTCAATTCAAACCGGCCGGAAATATAGATGGCGAGGATCACCATGGTGTAAAACATCGCGTATAATGCCTTGGTCCGCAAGTCTTTCCCCACCTGGGGCCCCACCATCTCCACCCGCTGGACCTCCACCTTCTGGCCGGTGGTCGCCGTCATATCCGCCTGCAACTTTTCGCTGAAACCTTTTCCCGTGTCCGCCGGGGTTTCGGCGCGAATCAGATATCCGTTATCCGAAGCCGCGCCAATCTGCTGAACGGTGGTTCCTTCCAGATTGACTTCGGCAAGCCCTTTTTTGATGGCGTCAATCGTGACCGACTGGGCGGCCTTAATCTGGATCAGGGTGCCGCCGGCAAAATCAATGCCGAACTGCGGGCCCTTGACGATCAGCGAAACAATTCCCATCAGAATCATCAGCCATGAAAACCCATAGGCAAAATAGCGTAACCTGACAAAATCAATACGGGTGCCCGACTTTATAATTTCCATTCATGAATTCCCTTTTAGATGATGATTGTTTTCATTTTCCGGGTGACATACAGATGATCAAAAATGGCCCTGGACACGACCAGGGAGGTGAACATGCTCGACACCAGCCCCAGGCTCAAGGTGATGGCGAATCCCTTGAGGGATCCGGTGCCGAACTGAAACAGCACGATGGCCCCGATCAGGGTGCTGAGATTGGCGTCGAATATGGTCACGCTGGCCCGGTCGAACCCGGCGGCAACGCAGGCCGCGGACGTTTTGCCGAGACGTCTCTCCTCCCGGATCCGTTCAAAAACCAAAATATTGTTGTCCACCGCCATGCCGATGGTGAGAATGATCCCCGCGATGCCGGGCATGGTGAGGGTGGCCCCGAACATCGCCAGACCCGCCACGATCATCAGAATATTCACCAGCAGCGCCAGATCGGCGATCAGGCCGGAAAGCTTATAGTAAATCGCCATGAATCCCAGGACCAGAAGCGAGCTGACCATCAGAGACAGCAGCCCCTTGTGGATGGAATCCTGGCCCAGGGATGGCCCCACGGTCCGCTCTTCAATGATTTTCACGGGCGCGGGCAGAGAACCCGCCCGCAGCACAATGGCCAGATCACGGGCCTGCTGGGGGTTAAAGCTTCCGGTGATCCGCGCGCTACCGCCGGAAATTTTCTCCTGAATCACGGGCGCGGAATACACTTTATTGTCTAACACAATCGCCATGCGCTTTTTGACGTTTTCCCCAGTGACCCTTTCGAAATCCCGCGCCCCTTTACGGTCAAAATCAATGGCCACATAGGGCTGATTAAACTGGGAATCAATCTGCACCCGCGCATCCGAAAGGGATGCACCGGTCATTTCGGTTTTCCGTTTGACCAGATACGACTGATTTTTCCCGCCCTGTCTGGTATCGGATTCATCAGCCGAATACAAGATCTCAGAGCCTGGCGGAACATTGCCGTTTAACGCGGCCCCCAAATCATGCTCCTCGTCGAGCATTTTAAATTCCAGAAGCGCGGTTTTGCCGATCAGTTCCTTGGCCCTCGTCGTATCCGTGACACCCGGAAGCTGGACCTGGATGCGCCGCTCCCCCTCCAACCGGATATCGGGTTCGCTGACGCCGAACTGATCAACCCGGTTGCGAATGGTTTCCAAGGCCTGCTCCGTGGCCTGCTTTTGAATCTCCTGGGTCCATTTATCCGTTAGCGCGACCTTAACCGTTTCAGTGGTTGAATCCGTTGAACCAGAGACAATCTCCACATCATTTCCGAAATTCTTTTTCAGCAGGTCTTTTATTTTTTCAATATCTTTATCAAAAGTTTCAGGATCGGACAGTTGAACCGTCAATGCGGTCTTTCCCGCAGGGTCGATTCCCCGATGCCGGATTTGTTCCTTCCGGAAAAGATCCCTGAGTTCATTCCGAACCCGCTCCAGGGTGCTTTCCACCGCTTTTTCGGTCTGCACTTCCAGAACAAGATGCATTCCCCCCTGGAGATCAAGCCCCAGATTGATTTTTTTATACGGCCAAACGCCGGGTTTAAAGGTGGGAATGACATAAATGATTGATACAACAAGTACCAGTCCTATAAATGCGGTCCGCCAGGAAAAATATTTCAACGCATTCGCCCTTTCAATTGTCTATGGTTTCCAAAAATATCGGAATACCGGAATACCGGGATACTCGGATACCGGAAATCCGGAAATAAGGGATTTCAAAACGATCGCCGGATGGGTGCATCCGCCCGCAAGCATTCCCTTGTATCATTCGAAAATGTTACAATCAAGTGTTCTTGTGGTTTTTTTAAATAAGGAACGGGCAGAGCCGCCGCTGGCGCTATCCGCCCAGACCGGCCAGGCTGCTCCGGGTCACCTTGATCCGTACTTTTTCCGCGATTTCAAGGGTTACCGTGGATTCATCGATTCCGGTGATAACCCCGTGAATGCCGCCGCTCGTGATGACCTTGTCGCCTTTTTTCAGATTACTGATCATTTCCTGATGGGCCTTGGCTTTTTGCTGCTGGGGACGGATGAGCAGAAAATAGAAAATAACAAACATTAAAATGATGGGAATAAATGCGGTTAAACCGCCTCCCGCGCCCGGCTGCCCGCCGGTTCCGCCCAGTTGTCCCATTGCATACGCGATACCTGTCAAAGTTTACCTCCTTCAATTCCAATCTGTATTTTGTCCGGTTATCATTATTACAAGCCGCCACTGGCATACGTTAAAACGGCGTCATCGTCAAACAGTTCTTTCAATTGCCGCCGCCCTCGGTTGTGTCTGCCGATGGACCTGTCTGCCCTGCCTGACGGTTCCGGATGATCTCGCCCTCACCGGGGACCATGGCGCCATCTCCCTCAATGGTGATGGTGACCTCCCGCCGGATTTCCATGTCCAGCAGTTCTTTTTTCTTGCGATTCAGTAAATAATTCGCCACCTCGGCGGGAACGCGGCCCCGGATGCCGGTATCGCCCTCTTTCAAGGTTTCCAGACGCAGGCGGCGCAAAAAATTGAGCCCAAGGGATTCCACGGACGGGATCACGCCCTTCCCCCGGCAGAAACGGCAGGGTTCTGAATTGATGGACTGGATGGACGGGCGAATGCGCTGACGCGACATCTCAAGAAGCCCGAACGCCGAAATGCGGCCGATCTTGGTGCGGGCCTTGTCCTTCTTCAGCTCGGCCTTGATTTCCTTTTCCACCTTCAGATTGTTCTTGCGGTCCCGCATATCAATAAAATCAATCACGATCAATCCGCCGAAATCCCGCATCCGCAACTGACGGGCGACTTCCTGGGCCGCTTCAATATTGGTCTGAAGCGCGGTCTGCTCAATGGATTCTTTCTGGGTGGCCTTGCCGGAGTTCACATCAATGGAAACCAGGGCCTCAGTCTGTTCAATCACAATGGAACCTCCTGATTTCAGACTTACCCGGCTCTCAAAAATGGAGGCGATCTGTTCCTCAAGCTGATGTTTGGAAAAAATCGGTTTGTCGCCCTTGTACTGCTTCACGATTTTGAGATGCTGAGGGGAAATCATCTTGATGAACTCCCGTATCTCGTTATAGACGGATTCGTCATCAATGAGAATTTCTGTGATGTCGGGAGTGAAATAATCCCGGATCACCCGCTGGGCAAGGGTTTGTTCCTTGTGCAACAGCACGGGGGCCGGTTCCTTGACCCCCTGCTTGATGGTTTTCCACAATCGCATCAGGTATTTAAAGTCCTTGGACAAGGTGGTCTTGTTGCATTCCTCGCCGGCGGTCCGCACAATCACGCCGAAACCCTCGGGAAGGAGACTCGCCATGGCTTCCTTGATCCGTTTGCGTTCTTCTTCATCCTCGATTTTGCGGGAAACGCCCACGCCTTTTCCACCGGGCATCAGCACGGTATTACGGCCCGGAATGGAAATAAAGGTGGTGAGCATGGCCCCTTTTTTCATAAACGGCTCTTTGGTGACCTGCACCATCAATTCCTGACCGTTTTTGATAATGGCCTTGAGCGACTGGGAGCCTGACGGATCATCTAAAAAATAATCCGGATGAATTTCACTTTTCTGCAGGAACCCGTTTTTTTCCACGCCATAATCCACAAAGACCGCTTGCAGACTGGGCTCCACCCGGACCACGACGCCTTTGTAAATATTACCCTGGGTGACTTCCCGGGCCGTGGTTTCGATTTGGAATTCTTCCAGCCGGTTGTTCAGTACCGTGGCGATCCGGCATTCTTCCGAATCCAGCGCATTAATCAGTATCTTACTGCTCATAAATTTCCTTCTGTGATAAGGATGAAACGTTCTGACGGCATATGACGGGCCGGACGGCGGCGGGGATGACCGGCGGCGGCGCTCAAAAACAGACAACTAAATATGAAATT
>DAIEHU010000097.1 GCA_027353395.1 Desulfobacteraceae bacterium | reverse complement strand
GCAGCGTCGGCTCCCTCGATCATTTCACCGCCGAATCCAAGGGCGCGCTTGATTAAGCGGCCTGGATCCTTTTCGAAATTTTTGGCAAGCGGTCCAACGGCAAGAGCGTGGGCGCCGGTGAAGAACATCCGGCCGCCGGGAAGTTCCTGGGGCACAGCCATCCGGCCGCTGGGCGGCACCCCTTTGGAATTGGCCAGGGCGGAGAGAAGCACAACAGCGGTCTGAAAACTGACCCGGTGATCGGCTTGGCGAGTCCTTGTGATTCTTTGATTGCCGGGATCAATGGTATAATCAATCCCGATCATGAGCACCTTAAATACCAGCCCGTCCCATGCCGCGCCAACCGCCTCCGCCGCTTGCCGGGGAGAACGATTCCGCAGGCCGGTCCATAAGGCCGCCGGGATCTGATCGGCCCACCTGAACAATTCTTTTTGAGATGGCTCCATTTCAGTTTATGCTCCGGTTGACTTTTTTACATGGAGTCAATCGTATCTGACTGTTACAATTTATTCAATCCTGAAAAACCATTCGATTAAATCAGCCATCTATTGTATGGATTTCAAGCGTGTGCCCTGAACCGCCATCGCCGGAAACAGGCCCTGAGACCGGATTATTTTAAAAGGATATGCTGTGGATGTATTTGGATTAACCTGCGGGGAACTTGCCGACGAATTCGGCCGCCGGTACGGCAAAGGCATGTTTCACGCCGCCGCTCTTTACCGGGAGATCTTTAAAAACGGCAACGAAACGTTTACTCATGCACCGGAGTTTGCGGCGTCTTTCGCGCTTGCCGGAAAAATCGCCGGAGACATGCGGACTCCCGCCTGTCGCATCCAATCCCGCATCGATGACGGGGAAGTGGTGAAATTCGCCACCGCGTTAACCGACGGCTGCGTGGTGGAGTCCGTGATCATTCCCACACAGGGCCGCACCACCCTGTGCGTGTCGTCCCAGGTGGGATGCCAGATGGGATGCAGATTCTGCGTCACCGGGAGCATGGGGTTTGTGCGCAATCTCACGGTTTCGGAGATCGTTTGGCAGGTATGGGCGGCCCGGTTTTTGCTTCATCATGCCGTTGATAATATTGTATTTATGGGCATGGGCGAGCCCATGGACAATCTCGACGCCGTCATCCAGGCGGTACGGGTGATGATCGACCAGCGGGGGCTTTCCATCCCTCCCAACCATGTTTCTGTTTCCACCGCCGGCCATGGGGACGGCATCCGGCGGCTGGCCGCGATCAGGCCCGCCCACCTGCGTCTGGCCGTATCCTTGAACGCGGTGACGGATGCGCTTCGCAGCCGGCTCATGCCCATCAACCGTAAATACCCCCTGGCCCAATTAAAGGACGCCCTCATGGCGTTTCCCGCAAACAAACGGGATTTTATCCTCATCGGGTATGTGCTGCTGGCCGGGGTCAACGATTCCATTGAGGACGCGGACCGGCTGGCCGTGTTTCTGGAGGGACTGCCGGCCAGGGTCAATCTGATCGCCTATAACGGGGCGGACGATTCTCCCTTTACCGCGCCGGACGATGCGGAGATGATAGGGTTCCGCGACCGGCTGGTGGAGAGAAACATCTTTGTCCGCATCCGCCAGTCCCGTGGCCGGAAGGTGATGGCCGCCTGCGGCCAGCTTGGGGCGTCCCTGGCAAAAGACGGAAGACGCTCGGGCTCCTGACCATTTTCCTCCATCGCGTTGGACGGATATCAGGGCATGTTTTAAGCCCTTTATTTTCTAATTCTGGCATCCCTCAGCCGTTTCAGGTCAAACGACATGAGCTTCATGGACAGATCCGGGCTGAGCCGCTGAAGCAGGTAGAGGATTTTCGCAAATGCAGTGATGACGATCATGCCCTTGTTTTTTTCCACCCCTTTCAGTCTCTCCACAGCGCATTCCTCCGGCGTGATGCCGGGGATTTTGGCCAATGCTTCGAGGACTTTTTCCCGGTCGATATTGACCATTTTCGAATCGTTGAAAATGGCGGTTTTGATGTGTCCGGGACAGACCGCGCTGACCTTGATCCCTAAGTTTTTGCCCTCAAGCCGGAGCGTGTTGGAAAGCCCTACCACCGCATGTTTGGATGCCACATAAGCGGCGGTGCCGGGAAACGCCACCAGCCCTTCGATGGAAGCGGTGAATTTCATCATCCGTCTGCCCGTCCATCTGGGTCTTGCGGGCCAGACGGGTCATGACCGGTTTGTTAAGGAGCGAAGGCGCGAATTTATCCAGCCATTTCAACGGCATGAGCCGGTAATAATAATACATGGGCTTTTTCTGGAGATCCCGGAATGATCCGTACAACCCATTGGCGTAATTGGTTTCCACATAGGTGAGCCGGGACATGGCCACGTTCTTGTACATTTCGGCAAGCATACACTGGGCCCACTCATGATTGATGAGGGGTTTTCCGGCCACAACGGTTTGGGACACGAATTCCAGGGCCGTTTCAAACGCGCCCCTTGCCGCGCCCGTGGCGAAGGCCCCGACCCCGGCCCGGGTGGCGGACACCACATAATCGATCATCTGCATGTAAATTTCTCGCGGGGATCGCCGGCTTGCCGCCACCTGTTCCGCCACCTGTTCCGGATCCAGACACACAAATTCATCCGCCACAAAGCAGTCCTTAAAAATGAGTTCGCTGGCCGGACAGGCCTTTTGGCCCATTTTGCGTTCCTTGCGTCCGAATGCGAAACCGGGCGTCCCGGTTTTGACCGCCAGCACCACTATTTTATCGGCGGGCTTTTCCAGATCGGAATAGGCGATCACCATGTGCCAGGTGGACAAGTGTCCGTTTGAAATAAAAATTTTGGTGCCGTTAAGCTTATATCCGCCCGGCACTTTTTCGGCATGGCAGGTGATATTGCCCTTATCGAGCAAATCGGTTTCCTCCACATCCGTGCCGGCCCCAGGTTCCGTAATGGCAAGGGAAACCAGGCAGGGGGTGTGATTTTTTTCGCCGAGCTGTATCTCCCGGCAGATGTGGTTGATGAGCCGCATATTCCAGGTGGAGGTGAGGGTGCGGACGCCCAGGTAATGCACGCCGATGAGGTTGGCGATGGCAAGACGGACGGATGCGATTTCCTCCACGAAATAGCACATGGACGGCATGTTGTAGCCCTGGCCCCTGAAGATTTTGGGAATCCACATGGTGTACAATCCCCAGTCATTGATTTTCTCCACCAGATCCCAGGGCAGGTAATCCGGATTTTCATGCATCCGCCGGTCCAGATTCAGGGCATGGGGCCGGACCACTTCCTCATTGAATTTACGGGCTTTTGATTACGGCAAACCGCCAGGGCTGGGTGTTTCCAGAGGACGGGGCGAACCGTCCGGCCTCAAGAATCCGGCGGATCATAAAATCCGGCAGGGGCGTTTTTTTGAACGCCCGGGTGCTGCGCCGGGAAAAAATGGTTTTTTCAACCGGCGTCCAGTTGCCGGGGCTTTCAAATTTGCGGGTGCGGCGGTTTTCCATGCCCTGTACTCCTGTGAGAAAAATGGCGATTTTGGAGTTGGGGATTACATCGCTGACGATGGGTTTGTCATCATGCCTCCGGTTTTATCAAATAAATGTCCTCCAGATACCCGATGGATTTGCGAACCCCCTCCATGCCGAATTGTTTCAAGTTCCCGGCCACGGCCATGGTGGCGACGAGCATGATTTTGCCCAATATCTCCCAGGCGATGATATCCGGGTCAAAGCGGGGGTCAAAAAAACCGCGATCCCGGTCTTCCATCAGACTGTCCCGGATAAATTCCTGAAAGGCCTTGGAACAGGCGGCGCCTTTTTGCTGCATATCCAGCTCAATGGCGAACATGGATTTCAATATGCATGAAAATACCTGGATTTCAGGGCTTTGAATCATTTTCAGGTATTGGGCGTTTAAGGACCGCATGACGCTCTGATGCCGGTTTTCCGCAAGAAAGACCGGGTTGGCGCGGTAAAGGGCGAGCCGGGAATCCACGAGATAATCGAGGGTGTCCATCTCAAGGTCTTTTTTGCTTTTATAATGGTTGTAAATCAGGGCTTCATTGACCCCGGCCTCCTTTGCGATGAGGGCGGTCGTTGCCCGGTCATAGTTGAGGCGGGTCACCACCCGGATGGTGGCGTCGATGAGCGATTGCCGCCGGTCGTCCGCGGTCATGCGTTTTTTTGGCAACGTCATGGGTTTTTGGGTCAAAACAGGTATCCGATGGTTATGAAAAATGAATGGAACAGGTTAATCGCCGGGTGGGAAACCCGGCCTGCGAATTGATTTTATGGCTTTTACCGTAGGTCGGGATTCTTTCCTGACGATTTTTTGTTTTTTTTTTACGAAATCGACAGAATATGGATGCACATGGCCGCTTCCATCAGTCCGATGGTTCCGCCCCCGTTTTCCGAGAGCGCGATGCGGGGAAGGGGAACCTGGCGCGGGCCTGCTTCCCCGCGAAGCTGGGTTGCAAGTTCATAAATCTGGGCAAGGCCGGATGCGCCGATGGCGTGTCCCCTGGAAATGAATCCGCCGGAAGGATTTACCGGCAGCCGCCCGGAAAGGGCCGTGGCCCCGGATTCCGCAAACGGGCCGCCCTCGCCTTCCGGGCAGAATCCCAGTTGCTCGGTCTGATGCAGTTCGCCGAACGCCGTGGCATCGTGAACTTCCGCTATTCCGATATCCGAAGGCCCGAGAGCGGCCATTTCATAGGCGGTTTTTGCGGCCCGGCGGCTGATGTCAGTGTTCGTCCAGGAACCGGATTTTAGAACGGATGCCCGGATGCGGATCGCCCGGATAGTGGCATGGGCTTTTAAAAATTTTTCCGAACAGATGATAACAGCGGCGGACCCGTCTCCCACCGGCGAACACATGCCCCGCGTCAGCGGATAGGCCACCTCGTAATCGGTCATCACCTCTTCCACGGTCTGGGGAAATGTGTATTGGGCATAAGGATTCAAGGTGGAATTGTTGTGGGCTTTGGATGCAATAACAGCAAGCTGGCGCTGGGTGGTGCCGAATTTTTTCATGTGCTCCCGCGCGCCCATGGCGTAAAAATCCATGAATACCGAATGGCTGCTTTTGGATTTATCCTTGCCGGTTTCCGTGTCGAAGGCGGCTGCCCGGGCTTCGGCTTTCGCCCTGGCCTGTTTTTTTATCGCTTCGATATACTGGGTGGTGAATTCCACGTCTGTTCCGGACATGAACCCCTTCATCATGAGCGCCCGGTCTTCGCTGTAGGTCTTTTCCGTGCCGATGGCCAGCACGCAGTCGTAAAGGCCCGCTTTCACGGCCGTCCAAGCCCCGTGAAGGGCGGTGCTGCCGCTGGCGCAGGCGTTTTCCACATTGGTCATGGGGATTTTCTCAAGCCCGTTCGCCGAAAGCGCCACCTGTCCCCGGATGCAGTGCTGGAACTGGTTCATTCCCCATCCGGTATTGGAAAACCACGCGGCTTCGATGTCTTTTTTCCCAACTCCGGCGTCTCTCAGCACCCCCTGAAGCGATTCGCCGGTCAGGCATTTGATGGACCGGTCCAGATATTTGCCGAATTTGGTCATTGCCGCGCCGATGATATAGACATTGCCGCTCATATGTACTCCTTGAATATTTTTCAAAAAGCCTTGATGCAATCGTAAAAAGTCGCCGCCTCGGCGCGGGCCGGGGGCCAAATAATTTATAACTGGCTGAATATACTTGATTCAGGTTTTCGCCGGAATGACGAAGAGGATTGAAATGAAAAATAGATAAGTAAGTATTTACTTACTTGTGTTGAAATTTGAAATCAAGCAAAATTTTTGAGGTTGTGATTTTTAGACGGGCGTGACAAAAACAGGTCATGAACCCTACACTTGAAGATATTCAACAAATTTTACGGGGCCTGGCGAACGCAGAAATCGCCGCTCACTCCCTGCGGTTTTTTAAAACCGGCAAAGGGCAGTACGGTGAGGGGGATGTATTTTTGGGCATCCGGGTGCCGGTTCTGCGGAAAACCGCCCGCGCGTTTACGGGTGTTTCCCTTTCTGTCTGCGCCGGGCTGCTGGCGTCTCCATATCACGAAGAGCGCCTGTTCTCGCTGATCCTCCTGGTGAACCGGTTTCAAAAGGCCGATTCCGAGGAACAGGCCGCGATTTTTCGGTTATATAAGGATCATATCCGGTGTGTGAACAACTGGGATCTGGTGGACATTTCCGCGCCCGCCATTGCCGGGGGCTATTTCATCGGCAGGAAGACTTCTCCCTTGCTGGATCTGGCGAAGTCTCCCGATTTGTGGGAACGCCGCATCAGCATTGTCGCCACCTTCGCGTTTATCCGGCGAAATGAGCTTGGCCTTACGTTCCGGATTGCGGAAATACTGCTCCATGACCCCGCGGATTTGATTCACAAGGCCGCGGGTTGGATGCTCCGGGAGACCGGGAAGCGGGATCAGGCGGCTCTGGAAGCGTTTTTAGCGCCGCGTTACCAGAAAATGCCCAGAACCATGCTGCGGTATGCCATTGAGCGGTTTGAGGAAAACAAGCGCAGGCGATATCTGGAAGGAATCCTTTAAATATTCCGGAGTTGTATCCATGCCCAATACCCTTCAAGTTTATAACAAACTATCAAAGCTGCCTTTTGGAAATCAAATATTCACTCGCGCATTGACTTTTAAAACCCCCTATTTTTCAACCATTCATCCGTTGATCGTTGATGTCCGGCCCGGTTATTGCCGGGTGGAAATGCCGGACCGGCACAGTATCCGTAATCATCTTTCAACCATTCATGCCGGGGCGTTATGCAATCTCTGCGAATTGACCGGCGGACTGGCGGTGGAGGTTTCCGCCCCCGCGAATCTTCGCTGGATTCCAAAGGAAATGACGGTTCAGTATCTGAAAAAAGCCAAAGGCAAATTAACCGGCATATGCTCATTTGATCCGGAGATTTTGACTGCCGGGGATGTCCCCATTCCCCTGGAGATTAAGAATGCGTCCGGCGAGGCGGTTCTGTCGGCCCGGATTGTATTTTATTTGACACCTAGGCGCTGAGGGTTTTCATGACAATCCAGCGAGTTATTAAAGAGATGATGCTTTGTTTCATCCTCATGGCTGTTTTTAATGGTTTTGCTTTGGCCGGACCTGATGAAAGACCCCAAACGCGGGTGTATCTCGGCGTGTCGGTTTATGATTTTAAATGGGCTGAATACCAAACCACCGGAGACCGGATTCTTAAGGAAAAAGGACCGTTGTATGGATTTGACGTGGAGGTCGCCTCAGCGCCCCGGCGTTTCGGGTGGCAGGGTGGCGGAAATGTATTTTTCGGCCAGACGGATTATGACGGCCAGACCTGGTCGGATTCGCCGGTAAAAACGGATGTGCTTTATGCCGGTGGCGGCATGTATGGAGATGGCGTTATCTGCTTCAGGCCATTGCCGGGTCTGGCGCTGACTTCCTTTGCCGGGCTGGGGGCCCAGGGATGGCTTCGGGATCTTGCCGATACCCGGACCAAGGCCGGAATTCCGGTTCAGGGCGCGGAAGAATGGTGGGGCTGTGTTTACGGGCGGCTGGGTGTGGGCGGAAATCTGATTTTTTGCGGAGACTGGGAGGCGTTTACTTCAGGCGGAGTGAAATTGCCGGTCTATGCCAGAAATGAGGCGGATTTTCATTTTAGCGGAAGCGATTGGGCGGGACTTGAGCCGGAAATGGCCGTTTCCGGCTTCGGGGAAGCGGGTCTTCGATGGCGGCGGTTTGGGGTGAAATTTTCCTGGGACGCCCTCCGGTTTGACCGGTCCGCCAGCGTATCCGCCGGCAGCTATAACCTGTATCAGCCGGAATCAAAAGCCGATGTTTTTAAGGTGGGGCTATTCTGGGCGTTCGGAAAGTGAAAGAACGAATCGGGGTGGGCTATGCGCCTTTCCGGTGCGGGTAGCGGTAAATTCCGGCAAAACTTTGCCTGGCGGGATCGTAGGCCGGATTGGCAGAAAACCGTGACGTATGCTTCGTTGGTTTTGGCATCCGGATGGTTCCTTTTCACGGAGGATTCAAAAAAACCTAATTATTTTGAACCATTGGGAAAAAATATGGTTTTTGAGTTCTGAAAATGCTACAAACCGCCTTCATAAGATTCATCTTTTCTTATATCGATACAATGGCTATCGACATCCGAACAGTGCGGAAACTTTTCGGACGCAATGATGTCAAAACCATGATGATCTATACCCATTATGCCCGATCGCGAATCGGGTGGCGTGTACAGTCCGGTTGGATGGGCTTTTGAATGAACCCGTGGAGAGTGTTATGCTGATCCGCATAACACGCCGAAATAAAACTGTGAACAGATTTTAAAATAAATGATTACAATATGTTATATTGCAATTTCCGCAATATTGAATGGCGTATTATGCGGACAGAAAATCAAAAATCAGAGTTTTATACGGACCCATATAAACACTGTTAGCCCTTGGAGTTACCCATGAGCAAATA
>DAIEHU010000096.1 GCA_027353395.1 Desulfobacteraceae bacterium | reverse complement strand
TGTATCAGACATTAAAGACACGGTTTATGAAGTCTTAAAAGGGGCCTATCTTTTTCCTGAACCGATTGCGCCTTCTGATCTGATTTATTTGCTCATGCGGCTTTTTAATGACCACCCGCCGGATCAAACCCATTACGATGATACCATCCCGATACGAAAACAGATCATTTTAAGCGAGACCCCGATAAAAACCGGGTGGGACCGGATGGAAATTGGTTCCCGACATTTCCGGTGCATGACACCCAAAGCCATGCCGGAACGGGTGGATGGATTTCTGTTTAATTATCTGACCGGCGATATCTGGGGCGTGCAGTCAGACACCAACCAGATCCGCCAGCCTTTTTTCATCACGGTCAATGTGGTTTTTGAATCCTTAAAAGCAAGGCTTCATGCCAAATGCAATTTTGTTCTGCAACAGCAGGCAGCCGGAAGTTTTGCGCCCAGCCTGAGACGAAAGCAGGAAGAATACACCTGGGCCACCGGCGAAGTGGAAAAGGGAACCCCATTTGTCCGCATCATGCCCATGGTTTGGGTCATCGGAGAATCTGAGCAGCAAACACGCGAAGGTGTGGCAAGGGTAAAGCGTCTCTGGGAATCACGGGGCTTTACCATGCAGGAAGACCGGGGAATCGTCAACCTCCTGTTTTTGTCCTCCCTCCCCTTTGGCCTTTATAATACCAAAAATAACTTAAACAGCCTGGATAGGGATTTTTTATGCGATGCCCGATCCGCAAGCTTCTGCCTGCCGATTCAGGCGGATTTTAAGGGCGGACAGGAGCCGTATAACCTGTTTGTCGGCCGTAAAGGGGAATTGATCGGAATTGACTTGTTTGATAAGCGGGCCAACAATATGAACGCTCTGGTGTGTGCGGAGACCGGCAGCGGGAAGAGTTTTTTCATCAATTATCTGGTTTTTAATTATTTTGCGGCTAACGGCATCATCCGGCTCATTGATATTGGCGGATCATACAAAAAACTCTGCAAAATGTTCGGCGGTGTGTACATCGAGTTTTCCAAAAATTCCAAAATGGTGATCAATCCGTTTTCCAATGTCGTCAATATCAAGGAAGATGTTTCCACCATCGCCTCAATTATTTTGCAGATGACATTTTCGGCCACAAACTCCCTGCCTACGGAAACCGAACGCACTCTGATTAAAAATGCGGTCTATTATGCTTATGAAAATTACGGGCCGGACAGCGATATCGACAAGGTATATGAATACCTGACCAACTTTCCCAAATACGCCGATGAAGTGCTCGATATTGACTGCCGGGAAAATGAAAATTGCGTGGCGGACCTCCGGCTGCTGGCATCAAAGCTGGCATTCAACCTGCGGAGTTTTACTTCCCAGGGGCCCTACGGCCACTGGTTTAATGGGCCGTCCACTCTGGATATATCCAATGATGAATTTGTGGTTCTGGAGCTTGAAGAGCTCAAAAAGCAGCCGGAGTTGTTCCGGATCATCACCCTTCAAATCTTAAATTATGTGACCCAGGATCTGTATTTATCCGACCGGTCCCGCAAGCGCCTGATTATCTTTGATGAAGCATGGCAATTTTTCAAAGAAAACGACATGCTCCGCAACATCATCGAGGAAGGGTATCGACGGGCCAGAAAATACGGGGGAAGCTTCACGGTGATCACCCAGTCATTAATGGATCTGGAGATGTTCGGCAGTGTCGGCGATGTCATCCGGGATAATTCAGCGTACAAATTTTATCTGCAATCCCCGTCCTTTGAAAAAGCCAGGAGTCGTAAAATCATCGATTATGACAATTTTACCATGCGGCTGTTAAAAAGCGTCAAAAGCCCCAAGCCACGGTATTCTGAGATATTCATGGACACGCCGGTGGGGGTTGGTATTTCGCGTCTCGCGGTCGATCCGTTTTCCTATTATCTGTTTACGTCCGATGCCAATGATATTTTTAAAATTGAAGAACTGGTGAGTTCCGGAAAATCCTATGCGGAAGCCATCGGTCATTTGGTGGAACAAGGGAGGCAAACCAAATGAAGAAGCATCCATGTTTTTTATACCCAGGGGATTTACGAAGCCGCCTGGATGTTTTCTGCTGGCACGGCGGTCATGGTCAGCATGGCTTTGGAAACCAGCTTTTCCGTTCCGTCGGATGCGGAAAACACCTCGGATTCCACCACTTTGATTTTTTTGCCGTTGTTGATGACTTTTGACCGGCAGATCAGAAGCGGACCTGTGGCGGGCTTAAAAAAATTGATCTTAAATTCAATGGTCAGGATACGGAATTTCCGAGTTACGGTCGTATAGGCCGCGTAGCCTGCGGTATGGTCTGCCATGGTGGAAATCACCCCGGCATGAACAAACCCGTCCTGCTGCCGGTGTTTATCAAGAACCTTCAGACAGGTTTCAAATACGCCATAATCAGCATGGGTGACTTCAAACCCGCAGAACGCGGGAAAACCCTGGACAAAATCTTTTTTTAAAAATTCAAACCAGTCAGATGACATATCCTCATATTCTCATATTTGTTCAAAGGGGGGATGATTGTGGTGTTATATACCTACACTATTTTTTTAAGAAATAACAAGGCGGTCATGATTTCCCTGGTGGTTTTTTCGCTGATCTGTTCCCAAACGGCCCATTCCGCCTGGGTTGACGACTGGATTGCCCAGAAAACCACCACCCAGGCCGATTACTTTACCGGTCAGAAACGGGGGTATGGCACATTGGGAAGTTTTTCGGCCAGATGGTCTTCCGGAAATGATTATCTGGTCAGTGTCACCCCGCCAAAATTCAAAGCCGGGTGCGGCGGGATCGACGTATTCATGGGGGGATTTTCGTTTCTGAATGCCGACTACCTGGTTCAAAAACTCCAGAACATGATGAATGCCGCGCCTGCTGTGGCCTTCGATCTGGCGTTAAATACCCTGTGTTCCCAGTGTGCCAAGTCCTTAAACACCTTGGAGGCAATCACAGACAGGCTCAACCAGCTTCAACTGGACGACTGTAAGGCGACCAAGGCCGTGGTGTATGAAATGGCCGATGGCCTGACATCCGGCCCTTCAAGCGACCTGATGTCTGCGAAAAAAACCATGGCTGTTCAGGATTTTGTACAAAGCACCGGGGTGATGGATCTCTATACCGCCGTTAAAACCACCGGGGGAAACGATAAAAATACAACGTCCGGGGCGCTGCATGCCATTGCCGGGGTTCCTGAAAACGCCCAGATATCGGCTTGTCCTCCTGAAATTAAATCCCTGTTTTTTACCAGCGGGTCGATTTTAAGCAACCTGTTGTCCAAAAGGGGCCTGTCCCCGAGTTACGCGGATTTGATGCGGGGATATATTGGAGATATCATGATAGACGGCGCGAGCCTAACTCCTCAGTATATCGCCAAATGCCCCAAAGACACACCCAATAATATTGACGGGCTGGTGAACGGCGATGTCTGGACAAAGCCGATAAACGGCGCGTGTGTAAAAATGACCGGCATCACGATTGCAGGGAGCACCTACCCCAATGTGCGGCAGTGGATTTTTACGGTCTTGCAGTCAATTTCCACCAAAATGATCTCCAAGCAGGCCTTGACTGTTGCTGAAGAAAATTTCGTCAAAATCCTGCCCCTGTCCATTTACAATTCCATTGTCGGGGATGTGGCGTCCCAAGGCGCGGCCGCAAGTCCATCGGCCATTGCCGATATGTATTCCGATGTGGTGGCGTCCGCTTACGCCTATGTCATGATGACCGACCTGTATGACACGATTCAATCGGTGATCGATACCGGAGACGTGATTGTGGCAAACACGCAAGGCTCAATAAACGCCACCCAGCAGAATTATTGCCATATCGAACTGGCCTCCCCTACCATTGCGGAACTGAAAAAAATGAAAAACACCCTCCCGGAATATGTGAGAGCCGCCCGGAACCAGTATTCAGCAAAGCTGACCGAGATGATGGGGTATCAGGAATATAATGTCCGGGCGGATGAAACCAAAAAACAGATTTATGCGAGCGTTGCCCGTTATTTTAACGCCAGCGTGGCCCACCGGTTGACCCGATGATGAAATATATCAAAACAATTCATATTGTTCCTGTTTCTTCTTTGTTGGTTTTTTTGGTATTGTCTGTTTCCTCGGCATATGCCGCAGTGCCAGCCAGCCTTAAAGAATATAGGGTATGGAACCAGTTTGACGCCACGGTGAACACCTTCCAAAAAATAGGTCTGATCATGTCGGACGCCCGGTATCAGACATTGTTTTTCGGGATTATTGTGCTGGGCATTGTCATCGGCGGGATTGTCACCATTGGCACCGGTATTTTTTCCGGAAAGACTTCCTCATGGGATATAATGAAATGGTTTGGGGTCATTATGACCGGCATCATTGTCTATATCACCTTTATCCGGCCCACGACCCAGATTACTGTCTATGATGAAGTCTTAAACGAAACCCAGACGGTGGGAGGTGTTCCGGAAGGGATTGTGGTGCTGGCAGGTCTTTCAAACGCCATTGAAAAAGGGTTTGTTGAAATGATCTGGACGGCCGGAACCCCGAAATCATACAGAGACAATGCCGGCGCGCTGTCCTATTCCATTTTTGACAAGGCATTTTCAGGCGGGGTGGATCTGGCTGGGTCGGACGCCAGTGGCCAGTATATCAATATGTCCATGCGTCGGTATGTGGAAGACTGTGTTTTTTTTGAGGTCACAAAGCCGGGTTCAACCATAGACATCAACTCGTTGGATACGACATCTGATTTTAGACCGGCTCTGGCAAGCGCGGTTAATCCGGCCATATATACGGTCTGGTATGATTCTGCAAACAGAAGCGGGGCCACCCTCACCTGCTCACAAGCCTGGAGTAATCTTTCAAATTATCTGAATGGTCTTTCGGACTCCAATCCAGCGGTCAATAAATTCTGGCAGGAACGGTGCGGCGAAGCAGGTCTGGGAGTCAACAGCGCCCTTGCCGGTGGGACCGATCTGACCACCATATGCCGGCAAAAAGCCGTCAATATGGCATCGGCTATTTTCGGGTCCAGCTTTTCGTCCGGGCATCTTTTCCGGCAGTATTTGATTGCTTCAGCCTTGTGGGATGTTTACACAACCTACAGCCCGGACAGCGCCATCGCCGCTTTATCCAACCGCGCTACCGGCAATTCAATGATGGGCATGGGGATTATGGCAAATGAATGGATACCGATCATCCGCAGTGTGGTGTTCAGCATTTTCATCGGGATGATTCCGTTTATCTGTATATTGATTCCCACCCCCCTTTTCCCCCGGGCCATGGGCCTTTTGTTTGGTATTTTTGTATTTCTGACATCCTGGACCATCTGCGACGCCCTGGTTCATAGCTTTGCCATGGATAAGACGTTTGATCTTTTTCAGGAGATAACAAACGGCAGCCTGGGGTTTAAGAGCATGATGCTGTTTTCCTCATCCTCGCAAAAAGCCATGGCGGCCTTTGGAGCGGCCCGGTGGTCGGCCATCATGGTGGCCGGAGTCTTCAGTGCGCTTCTGACAAAATTCGGGGGATCGGCCATGGCGCATTTTGCAGGCAATTTATCGGCATTTAAGCAATACGGAGCCGGAGCCGCCGAGTCTGCCATGAACCCGCCAAAATGGGCTTCGGATGTGCATGGATTGACAGAGGTCGCGCCGAGTATGGCCTATGCCAATGCCGGGGTTGGTAGTACCTGGACTTCAAAAACGTATGATACATCAAGCAAGCTCAACACTTCACTTGGAGCTGTGGGTGCATTCGGAGAAGGCAACCCCCTGGTTGCCGGGGCTACAACCGCCAAGGCGAACGTGACCGGGCTTAAAGAAAAGGTCTCCCATGCCGAGTCCATCGGCGCATATGCTAAAGATCACGGCATGGATGAAAATCAGGTGATCCGGGCGGTGGAGAATTTTCAGACGGCATCACAAGGCGGATCGGCCCAGGCGCTGCAAAATCTTTCAAATGATCTTCAGTCCAGCCCATTCGAAGCCATGGATCTCATCAAAGACACCGGCCTTAAAAAAGAGTATGGAAATCTTGAGGGTTTGAGAAACGGTTATGATAATGCGGTCCAACAAAATGGCTATACCGGGGCATTTTCAAATTATATCGCCATGCAGTCGGAGCTTCAATCTGATCGTGGATTTGCTGATGTTAAGGCAATGGATAGATTTAGCGCAAATTATAATAACGGCAGAGCTGCCTTCTTAAAAGACCAAGCGGAATTTAAGACTGGGGAAACAGCCGGTTTGTTGGAAAACTTAAAGGAACACCGGTTAAATCCAGGAAATGTGGGGGAGGTATTGGGATCGTTGCATGGGGCTCAGTCTATGACCGACAGCAGCGTTTACCAGGATGTCGGGGATAGAGGCGTCATGACCACCCGGGCCGGGGAGCAATACAATGAACTGTCCAAGATGCTGACGAGACAGGCGGTGGATGATATCGTAAACACCGGAGGTCTTCAAAACGATACCCAACAAGCCATCAAAGGCCTGATGTCCAACCGTTCAGCCCGCGCTCAAATGCGGACCCAGGGAATAGGAAATTTTACGGTGTCTTCAGAAGCAGCGCCGGGACTTGGAAAATATCTGCGGGAAAACGGGGTGAATGTCTCGGATTCGGACCTTGAAAATGCCACTGCTCAACTCAACTTTGCGCCCAATCAAAATGGAACCCTCTCCCCTTCCCTGCTGATGACCAGCAAGGGTAAAAAATTGGCTGAATTTGACATGAGTGAAAAGGATTTCAGGAGTGTCCAGAAAGGCCAGGAGCCCGGCGCTTCCGGAAATACCTTCGGCGGGGTTCAGTTGGAGTCAGTGACGAACAAGACGGATTTTGGCGGTGTGCTTGAAGTATCAGGCTATGACCGGGCGGGAAATATGCGGCGGCTGTTTGTGTCCAATAGCAGCGGGAAAGTCATTGAAGACGACGTCTCCAAGGGACCGGATTTTGGCAAGGCGAATGTCATCAGTATGGTCGGCCAGCATTCTATGCCTGCTGAGGTCTTCAGCGATCCGGGATACGCTATCGCCTTTGCCAACCGCTTCGCCAGCCAGTGGGGGAAGGAATATAATGGGACTATTAAATTATCTAAAGCAACTCAGACTGCAACGCAGATTGGTGGAAGCTTTAATCTTGGATTGGGAAAGTCAGGATCAGGAGCGGGTTTTGATGTGGGCGGAAATAGACAAGACATTTTTAATTCAACGACTACAACTCAACGGGATGTTATCTATGGGATAGCAAAGGATATCCTCAGTCGGGAAAACTGGACACCACATGAAAAGGCAGAGCATCTTGAAAAAATCAACGGAGCGCTTCTTCAGGGTAATTTTTTTAACCCGGACAGCCTCCCGAGCAAAGTTGACATGATGAATGCGGGGGATTTGGATCGTAAACAGACGCCATTATCCGGGGATTTTCAGACAAAGGAAGAAAGAGAAAAAAACCAGAAAAAATTCAACAGGAATCCGGAAAAGCAGTCTGTTTTATTTAGACCCTTAAATTTGCCGAATAATGACACCTAATCATTACTCAATGCGCTATGCCAAATATTGCCTTCTAACTCATAAAATGCAGGCGAAGTCGCTGTATTATTGGGGTCTAAACCACAACCACGTTCAATATCTTTCATCCTTTGAAACAAATCATCATCATTTTTGGCATTTTTCGTTTTCTGAAAGTTTTCTTTCAGGACTTTTTTAAAACTTTGCGCCAGGAACATTTTTTCTTCTCCCTGCTTTTGATTCCAACTTTCTTATTAACCACCCACAAAGCTATTTCTGCATATAATAATCGGCAATTTGTCAATTTTGTCAAGGGAGAAAAAGATGAAATAGTCTGAATTAGCTCATCATGTCACTTGGTTGTTCTTCAGGTGGGTGCACATGCGCACCTCGTGGTCATCCACGGCAAAATGCACGGCGCATCGGCTGAACTGAAACAGCAGTCTTTCTCGTCCCGGTCGCGTTTGTATTACTGAACAGCATCATGCGCCATCTGCTTGATGAGCTTATTTTTTAGTTCAAAGGTGGCGATAAAAAACGGCCATGTCAAGGGCGAGTGCGGTCTCAATGCGGCTGTAGCGGAGTTGCCGAGTCACGCTGAAGATATTGGCCGCAAAGCGTTCGGCGGCCTTCAAATTGCCCGGTGTCGCTGTGCCGTAAAAAAGGTCAACATTAGACGGACCGTGCTTGATTCCAACCCGCAGCACATCCACCACGCCGCGTTAACGATCTCGCCTTGTAGTCAGTGCAAAAATTGGGTTCTTGGGGCCTTCCTGATCGATACCGAGATTTTCCAGGGTATCAGGCTGCGTAGCAGACAGAAATTGCAGCAGCTTGGACAGATCAACAGCGTGCTCACGGTCGTAATCCTTCGATTCGCCTTGAACGTAACCCGCCTCATCCACGAAAGAGGCGACGATGATGGATATCAGGCCTTTTTCGCTGGTGTCAGTCGGTTTCATG
>DAIEHU010000095.1 GCA_027353395.1 Desulfobacteraceae bacterium | reverse complement strand
CAAGCCGGGACAGAGCCGTATTTTGTTGAATCAGCCTTGGCAGCATATACTGGAGTTGGGCCAGTTCCACCTGGAGCTTGCCTTCACTGGTTTTTGCACGCCGGGCGAAAATATCCAGAATAAGTTGGGTTCTGTCGATGACTTTTATATCAATCCGGTCCGTAATCGCCTTGACTTGAGACGGACTCATCTCCTGATCGAAAATAATGAGTGTCGCTCCCTGCTGCATGGCCAGAATACTTAAATCTTCGAGTTTGCCCATGCCTAAAAGAAAACGGGGGTCTATTTTTTTACGGTACTGGATGACGGTATCCAGCACCTGGATATCGCTGGACCGGGCCAGTTCCGCCAGCTCCGTGATGGAAGCCGCCGCCCGGCCTTTTTGGGAAAAAGCGGTCACGCTGATGAGTATCGCCCTCTCCATACCCGAATCCACATCATGGAGAGCGGTTTTTTTGGAGAGTTCAGTTTCAATGGATTTGATCAGTTCAAGGGAATGGAAGCCTACTCCGCCGGGTTCCATGGGCGGATAAACACGGCAGGGAGTTGTACGAAACGGATCCGGCGATAGAACCGCCAGATGAAGCAGGCCGGGAAATCCGTCGGCTTTCAGGGTAATGGCGGCAATGAGATCCAGGCGCAGCAGGGCGAGGTCTGTCAGATCATCCTGGGTCAGCGGCTCCTCTTTGAGGTGGGTATGAATGTAGCGCAACCCCTTCAGACGTCCGGGTGGGGCCGGATAGTCGCTGGTGTCCGGAAGCATGATGCTTTTGTGGTCTCCGATCACAACATAGGCGATTTTGCCGGAGCGTTCCGCAAGCACGCCGATTTGTCTGCGGATGTCGTGGGAAAGGCGGCATAACGCTTCTACGAGCTGGGGCGAGGCCACGGATTCGGGCGGAATTTTGCAGCGGTAAAGGGTTTCAATGTCGTTTAGCTGGGCCGCCTTAAGGCCGCTGGTGTTTCCAAACACTTTTTTCATGGATGCATCTATTTTCGGGGCGTTGCCTTCGGTTAATGGGAATTTTTTAGATTGCCTGCGTCATAGGATTCAAACCCGTAGGCAAGATTTTCAAACCGGGTAAAGGCGTCCATAAATCTAAGCGGCGCCATGCCGGTGGGGCCGTTTCGATGTTTTGCAATATGGATTTCGGCAACGCCTTTATTCGGATTGTTTTCTTCCTTGTTGTATACCTCGTCCCGGTAAATAAACATCACCAAATCCGCATCCTGCTCCAGTGCGCCGGATTCCCTCAAGTCCGATAACTGGGGCCGTTTGTCGTTTCGCTGTTCCAGCATCCGGTTCAATTGGGAAAGGGCGATGATGGGGATATTCAATTCTTTCGCCAGAGACTTGAGGGACCGCGATATCTCGGAAATCTCCAGATCCCTCCGGTCTTTGGATGTTCTGGGTTTCATGAGTTGCAGATAATCAATCACGATCATGCCGATGTTTTTTTCCAGTTTCAGCCGCCGGGCCTTGGTTTTGATATCCAGGGAAGTCAGTTCTGAAGAATCATCGAGATAGATAGGGGCTGCCGATAAAACAGAGGCCGCATCCGTCAATTTATTCCATTCTTCATCGCTGAAAAAGCCGCTCCGCACATTTGCGGAATCGACTCGCGCCTCAGCGCACAGAAGCCGCATGGAAAGCTGCTCTTTGGACATTTCCAGGGAAAAAAACAGCACTGGTGTATCCGCCTCCACCGCGATGTTACGGATGATATTCAAGGATAAGGCGGTCTTTCCCATTCCCGGCCGGGCGGCCAGAATGATAAGATCCGAGCCCTGGAATCCGGAAGTCAGCGTGTCCAGTTTTTTGAATCCGGATGGCACCCCGCTGATAAGGACCTTGTTCCCCCGGCGTTCCACCAGAGCATCCATATTGGTGTCAACGGCTGTGCTCAGATGGTAATAGGAGGGCTTGGATTTGTTTTCCGCGATGTCCAGCAACAAGCTTTCCGCGTAATCGATAATATCATCGACTTCGGCGGTGTTGTCAAAGCACCGGCTGGATATATCGCTGGCGGCTTTGATCATCCGCCGCAACGAGGCGTTATCCCGGATGATCTTGGCGTACTGTACCGCGTTTGCCGGGATTGGGGCTGTATCCATGAGTTTTGCCAGGTATACAGCCCCGCCGATTTCATCAAGCTGATTGTTGTTTTTCAGGGCATTGGCCAGGGTCACCAGATCGATGGGCTCCCCTTTATGGGACATTTCGGTGATCGCTGCGAAAATTTTCTGATGAGCGGTGCGATAGAAATGTTCAGGGGCAAGAATGTCCAGGATATTGAGCAGGGTGTAATTGTCCAGAAGTATGGCGCTGATGATGGACTCTTCCGCGTCAATATTCTGCGGCGGCAGTTTGCTGGTGGAAGGATTGTTCTGGCTCATGGCATGGCTCGTGCGCAAAATCGTGCGAAGAAAATCATTCAGCAGTAAAGCCGGTGCAGAGACTCGCCGGCTTGAAGGCAGACAGCGCGGAATATCGTCACAGGCGTACGCCGCACTGCCTGAAAAATCAAAAAATCAGAATTAATGATAATTCTATATCATTAACCGTTAAAACGGAAAATTTATTCCGCCGTTACTTCTATGGTGATCTTCGGCTCGACGTCCTTGTATATACGGATGGGAATCGTATAGGTGCCGATATCTTTAATGGGCTCCTTGAGTAAAATCATCCGCTTTTCAACTTCGATGCCCTGAGCCGCCAAGGCGTCTTCAATTTCACGAACGGTGATAGATCCGTATAGCCGGCCTTCATCAGCCACTTTGGCGGTTAACCGGCAGACGACGCCTTCCAGTCTTTTGGCCATTTCTTCGGCGGTTGCGCGTTCTTTGGCGATCTGAAGGTCAAGTTTGGCTTTTTGCTGGGCCAGGATGTTCCGGTTCTGTTGTGTGGCGATAACGGCTTTACCATGAGGAATCAGATAATTGCGCGCGTATCCGTCTTTCACTTTGATTTCCGAGCCGATGATGCCCAATGGTTCGATGGTTTCCTTGAGTATTATTTTCATTTTTCATTCTCCACAAGCATAAATGCCATTTGTTTTTGTTAAGAAAATTATAAAGCAAGAGGCGTTCGTCTGTTGCCATTATCCATTCCAAGCCGCCTGAAGTTCAGCCATATATCGAAAAAACCGAGTCCAGCAATGACCAGTAAAAATATTTGCTGGATAAATATCATGCTATACAGCAAAACCTTCAGCGCGAAGGGAACCCTCTTGGTTTCAAAATAAAATGATACCACCGCGATGCCCTGGAAAAAATAAATAACCAGGAAAATGATCATCCCGTTTAATCCCAGCATTTTGATGGTTCCAACCGGCAGAAGAAGCATCAGGGCGCACCCGATGACCCCCCAGACAAAATTTTCCGGGGCTTTCCAGATGGTTAAAGGGCCAAGCGCCGGATACGCCGTTTTTTCTCTTTTCAGCGCTATTCTCGCCAAGAGCAGGTTCAGCCATGATGAGAGCAGAAGTCCCGCAGCAAAAAGGGAAGGGAGGATTCTCATCAATACATATTTTATCGATGCCATTGCCTCTGAAATCATCCGGATATTTTCTTCCGGCATTTTCATGCTTTTATACAGCGCCAGGGTCATCTCCAGGTTTTTGTCGATATAGAGGGAAACCATTTCTGGCAGGCTCAGGCTGGCCATATTGCCGTACAATACCAGGCCGACTGCGCCGGATAAGAGGACAACCCCGCACGCAATGGCAATGGTTTTGTCGGCAGGCCAGTTTTTCCGGATGCCCTCACCCATTAGAAATCCCAGAAGCAGCATTCCGGCGATGAAAAACATATCGACGGACATATCGCCGGCAAAGAAAAACAGGCAACACCATGCGCTGCAAATGATGATGGCGGTTTTTTTTCTGTCCAGCCGGAGCCGGTAAGCCAGCGGCGGCAGAGGCAGCATCAGGAAACAGAAAAAGCCCAAGATCGGAACCGAAATTGAGAGCGCGCCAATCAGGGTTGTGATCGCGATCCCGCTGAATATGGTTTTACGGTCTCCAGACGGCTTTTCGGTTTCCACCCAACTTGCTCCTTGCGAAGATTTAGGTATCCAGCGTCCCGACATAGGGCAGAAGCGCGATGGTCCGGCTGCGCTTAATGGCTCTGGCCAGTTCCCGCTGATGATTCGCGCAGGTGCCGGAAATGCGTCTCGGAATAATTTTGGCCCGTTCTGAAATAAAGTATCTCAGCATATTAACATCTTTATAATTGATCACAAGCGTGCTGTCGGCACAAAAACGGCAAACTTTCCGTCGATGAAAAAATCTCTTTTTTTGCGGTCCAGGCATGGATTATTCCTCCGTATCGGTTTCGGGTTCAATGGTTTCGGATAGGGCGGTTTCGCCGCCAGATGCTTCTTCTGACGTTGATGATTCCTCATTGCTTTCGGTCGCGCCCGTCGCGGGTTCAGCAACGAGTTCGGCGGCAGCCGCCAATGCCTCGGGATCAACGTCCTGGGCAAGCAGGATGGTCATGAACTTGAGAATCCGGTAATCCAGCCGGAAATTTCGTTCCATTTCATCCACGAGCGCGCCGTTTCCGCAATAATCCAGCCGGATATACCGGCCCTGCCTTTTTTTCTTGATTTCATAGGCCAGTTTCCTGTTGCCCCAGTCATCAAACATGAGCAGTTTGCTGGCCCGATTGATCATGTTTTTAACTTTCTCAAAAATGATATCCTGATCCGTTCCCGGCGTGTCAGGATCGACAATAAATATTGTCTCGTAATGATTCATGCGACCTCCTTTTGGATGTGAAGCCCTGGTCAGGCCAGAGCAAGGGTAAAATGAACATTCCATAAAAACTTTTTTTTTAACAAGACAGATACGAACTGTCAAGGAGTTTTAATGCCCCCAGGTTTGTAAAAGTTTGCAGGCAGGAGTTCAACATCATCTCAAATCCATTTTTTCCGTTTCGGGCCTGACTAAATAAATACACCAGATCAAGCAGTTATAATTAAATAGTTTTGGCGGTTGGCATAGTGCTTGCTTCATTGTTTGCGTCTATTTTTCTGCAAATTCCATGTCGAGGAAAAAAATGCCAATTATTACCATTTCCAGGGGATCTTACAGCCGCGGCAGCGATGTGGCCAATAAAGCTGCTGAAATGCTTGGATACGCATGTATTTCAAGGGAAGTTCTGATCGAGGCGTCGGAAATGTTCAATATCCCGGAAATCAAGCTCGTCCGCGCCATCCATGATGCGCCTTCGATTCTGGAGCGTTTCAGCCATGGCAGGGAACGCTATGTGGCTTATATCCGCGCCATATTTTTGAGGCATGTACAAAAAGACAATGTCGTATATCACGGTTTGGCGGGTCATTATTTCCTTCAGGGAATACCCCATGTGTTGAAGGTGAGAATTATCGCCGATATGGAAGACAGGGTCAGGGAGGAGATGAATCGGAAAAATATTTCAGATGATAAGGCGCGCTATCTCTTAAAAAAAAATGATGAGGAACGTCGGAAATGGGGCCTCACGTTATATGGGATTGATACAACGGATTCTCGTCTTTACGATATTGTATTGAAAATAAAAGCCATAACAGTCGATGATGCGGCGAAATTCATTGTTGATACCCTGCGGCGGCCTTCATTTAAGACCACTCCCGAAGCCCAAAAAGTTCTTGATGATCTGGTTCTGGCTGCTCAAATAGAGGCGCTGCTGGTAAATGAGTTTCCCAAGGTCAAGGTTGTGGCCGATAACGGGTCGGCGGATATCCATATCGCCGGCGGTTTCGGCATGACCGCTTCCGGTGCAAAAGAAAGGGATATCATTTATCGGGTGCAAGACATCGCAATCAATCTCGGCGGCGCCCAGAGCGCGAAGGTTCGCCTGGCGGGTAGCATTTCCGGTGAGTTTATACGGTGATCATTGATCGCTGCTTCCTTCGGCGTGTAAACGGATTTTACACACTGTAAAAAAAAATTGCAGACAGGGGTTCAATCTCTCCTCAGATTTATCCCTCCCATTTCGATCATGATGAAATAAGTTTTGTAAATCAGTCAGTTAAAATTAAATTGAGCCCATTTTCCCAGTTGGCATAATGTTTGTATCATTGTTGACAATCGTGCCGGGCTCAAAAAAGGCAAGACGCCGGCATGAAATGAGAATTCATCGAAAAAAAACAATAAGAGCGTTCCGATTTTATAGAAGGTTCATTTAACATTTTATTTTTTAGCGGGCAAGGAGGTTAAAAATGAATTTTTTCAGAAAAGCGGGCCAAATGATGTATCTTGGCGCAAAAGCCCATGCAGACTGGGAAATCGAGATGGCGGGCAACATCCTCAGAAGCAGAAAACGGCTGATGGTGCTGGGGTTTCTGACGCTCCCGATTTTAATTTTCGGGGTGGTGTTCGCCGGTGATATCGCATCCGAACTTCCTCATATGATTGGAAGCAAAACCGCCCTGACTCCATCGTTTTTTACGGTAGGAATTTTCGTGTCGTCTATTCTTATCGGCCTGTGTGCTGGACTCATCACAGGGTGTATCGGCGCGGGCGGAGGTTTCATCATCGCTCCGGCCCTGATGAGCGCGGGTATCAAAGGCATTCTGGCGGTGGGTACCGACCTGTTTCACATTTTCGCCAAAGCCATCATGGGAAGTGTACTTCACAAGAAACTCGGCAATATCTCGGTATCTCTCGCAATTATTTTTCTTATCGGCTCCATGGGCGGGGCCACCCTGGGCGGCCTGTTGAACCGGTTTTTATATGATCTGAACCCCATAATCAGCGATGCGTTCATCACCACGATCTACGTGCTGATGCTGGGAGGGTTGGGCGCTTATTCTCTTATCGATTATCTGCAGGCCCGGAAAGCCCCGGATGGCGGCGGCAGCGCCCATGGCGGCAAGTCCGAAGGAGCCGAGATGGGGAGTCTTCCCAAAAAACTTCAGGCCGTCCATCTACCGCCCATGGTGACGTTTGATCAGGGATTGATTCCCGGCGGACGTCAGATTTCAAGCTGGTTTCTGATTCTCTCCGGTTTTTTTGTCGGTTTGGCCGCCGCTATCATGGGCGTGGGAGGCGGATTTTTGACCTTTCCGATTTTCGTTTACGTGCTGGGCGTTTCCTCCATGACCACGGTAGGCACTGATATTTTCCAGATTATTTTCACCGCCGGTTATGCCGGCATAGGCCAGTACGCTATTTACGGGTTTATTTTTTACACCCTGGCCATGGGTATGCTGCTGGGGTCGCTATTGGGCATCCAAATCGGCGCCATGTCCACCAAAGTAGTGAAGGGCATTACCATCCGGGGATTTTACGCAATGGCGGTGCTGGCGGGATTTATCAACCGGTTTTTCGCTCTGCCGGCCAAATTGGCGTCGGTGGGCGCATTTCCTCTTTCGAAAGGAACAGCGAACATTTTGAATTTTATAGGTAATTTGTCATTTTTTATTATCATTTCCATATTCGCCCTCTGGGTGATGGGAACGTTTTTTATGAACATTAAAAAACTCAAGGGCGAGGAGGTTTAACAAATGATAGCCAATCAAAAGGAATTTTACGGCGGCGCGGGCTTGATGGCCGGTTTTCTGATTGTTCTGGTGCTGATTTTCCTGCCGTTGTATGAAGGCCATAATGGACTTAATTTTCTTGATAATCTGTTTAATTCCATATCAAAGGGGTCTGCCTATTACATTCCCGGGCTGAAGGAGAATATCGCCAAGTCGCTTTCCGGAAAAAGACTGGATCTGGATGTCAAGTTTGAGAGCGCAGCGATGGCCGGCCAGTGCCGCCCGCTGTTTGAGAAGGGCGGCGCGGCAGCCGCGGTTGACGGCGCGAAGCTGAAAGTGTCCGGCGATCTGGGACAAATCATGGCCAATTGCCTGGATGACGCGGATGCGCTGTATCATAACAAATCGGATGTGCTTGAAAAGAAATATGGCATAAAAGGCAGGCAGACGCTTTATGATTGGTGGGTGAGCCTGAAAGGCATCCAGAAATCCCTGGACGGGAATAAGCAGTTTGATGAGTCAAAAGCCGTTTATACCGTCATGACCAAGGCGGTGGAATGTTCTTATAATTATTTCGGCATTGAAGCCCAGAACATGAGCAGCCGTATGGGTGTGGTGATTTTCGCCCTGGTGTTTTATGTGATCTATACCCTGTGGTATGGGTATGCGATCATGTTCATGTTTGAAGGATGGGGGCTCAAGATCAGTCATTGATTTTTGAGCGTGGCCTGGAGAACGCTTTTTTACCACAGGGCGCGCGGAGAATGCGGGAGTTTTGTATATCTGTATTTCCGGCGCTCTTTGTGGTAAAAGATTCAGGTTGGCAATCCCCCCTCAATATTTATTTTTTCCCGGTTTTTTCGGGTTAAGCGGGCAATGAAAAGTATCAGCCGGATATTTCAATATCTTTTCGGAAATCGGGAAAAATCCGCGCCGGAGGGTTATGACGCTGTAAAAATGCGTATTGACTTTAAGGAGCGGTACCATCATTTCAAGATGCTTCTGAACGCCAACAACAAGGCTCTTGAGATTATGGCCGGCATTGAGCAG
>DAIEHU010000094.1 GCA_027353395.1 Desulfobacteraceae bacterium | reverse complement strand
GTCACCCGTTTTTCCGGTCTTCACGGTGATCCTTCCGCCCTCGGGCGTATAATTGATGGCATTACTGATCAGGTTTCCGAAAATACTTTCGAGCGCCATGGGATCGGCTGAAACCACCGGCAGCGTTTCAGGACCGCTCTCAAACGTCAGGCTCTGGTTTTTCGCTTTCGCCCGGACTCCCAGAAAATCCACGATGCTTGAAAGCAGATCCGCCACCTGAATGGGCTGGACATTGTGGGATATGCCGCCGGCCTCAATCCGGGACAAATCCAGCAAATCGCCGATCAGGGAAATGAGCCCGCGGGTCTTTTCCTTGGCCCGCTCGATCAGGTGCTGGTCCACGTCGGTTTCGTGGCCGGAGGTCTCTTTGAGCACCATGGCCAGTTGTTCGTGGATGGTCGATAGCGGAGACCGCAATTCGTGGGTTACCTTGGCCACAAATTCCGACTTGAGCTGGTCAAGCATCTTCAGGCTCGTGATATTGGAAAGTGTGACCACCGCGCCCATGCATTCATTGTTTTCATTGATGATCGACTGGCCCCTGGCCATCAGGTATTTGTTGCCCGATACGGTCAGCTCATAGGTGGGCGCGTCCCCGCCCCTGCCCGACGCTCCGCTGGACAGCTTCGCCACCATCTCGCAGAAACCATCGTCCGGCACATAAACGCGAAGCTTCTGGCCATGTATCATGGCGGCGGCGTCCAAATCCAGGCTGTTCATAAAAGCCGGATTCATCAACACCACCTCGCCGGCGGTGTTGGTGACCACCACGGCGGTGGGCAGGGCCTCGACAATGGTCCGCATCCGGCTCTTTTCCGTATCCAGATCCATGAGGGTTCTGGCCCGCTCCGCCTGGAGCCTTTCCGCTTCCTGCCGGAGCCGCAATTTTTCATGGGCCCGGCGCACCACAATGCGTAAATGTTCCGGCTCAAAGGGCTTGGGAATAAAATCATAGGCCCCCTGTTTCATGGCCTCGATGGCCGTCTCAATGGTGGCGTAACCGGTGATGATAATAACGATAATCTGATCATCAATGGCCCGGATACGCTGATGAAGCTCCATGCCGTCCATGCCGGGCATTTTGAGATCCAGTATCGCCAGTTCCACGGTCTGGTTTTCCAGGACCGCCAGTGCCTCCTCCCCCCGTCCTGCTATAAATACCTGATATCCCATTCGTTTCAGGATACGTTCAACGCCTTCCCGGATATCTTTTTCATCGTCAACAACCAGGATTGTAAGCCCATTCGACAGTTCACCCAATTTGACCGCCTCCGTTTCCGCTTTTCGCCGCGGGAAATTCCATGAAAAAAGTCGTGCCGCAGCCCGTTTCGCTTTCCGCGCGAATACGGCCCCCGTGACTTTCAACAATGCCGTAAACAATGCTCAGTCCCAGTCCCGTTCCCTTGCCCTGTTCCTTGGTGGTGTAAAAGGGTTCAAAAATATGCGGAATCACATCCGCCGGAATGCCGTGGCCCGTATCGCTGATTTCAACGCACACGGTTTTATTATCCGCGCTTAACGATGTCTGAATGGTCAATTGCCCTCTTCCCGACAAGGCGTCGGCGGCATTTAAAATGATATTCATAAACACGTGGCTAAGCTGCTGGGCGTCGCCGAAAATCATCGGCACACGCTCATCCAGATGTTTCCGGATATCAATATTATGAAATATGGACTGGTTTTCCAGCAGAAACACGGTCCGGGAAATGATTTCATTGATATTCTGAGGTTTCATGTCATGGGAGGTCTGGCGGGCGAATTCCAGCAGTTCCTTGACGATATCCTTGGCCCGCTTGGCGTCGTCCAGAACCCGTTCCAGATCCTTGCGCGCATCCTCGGGCAAGCCATATTCCTCCATTACCAGCTTGGTAAACAGGATAATGCCGGAAAGCGGATTATTTAACTGATGGGCCACGCCCGCCGCCATCTTGCCCATGGAAGCCATTTTTTCCGCCTGAAGAAGCTGGACCTGGGTTTTTTCCAGTTCCTTCTGCATCCGGATTTCGTCCCGCCGGTCGTGAAAAAAGCCAATGGTTGCCACCTTGTTGCCGTTTTCATACACAACAGACGCATTGAGACTGATGGGCACCACATCGCCGTTCTTATTTTTTCCGTCAATATGATAGGAAATGAGCTTGCCCTCTCCGCCATGCTCATGACTCAGCAGCATCCGCATCACTTCCCTGGCCCCGTCTCCGACATACACGTCCCGGATGGTAATATCGTTTAACGCTTCCTTCACCGTATAGCCGGTCATCTGGGAGGCAGCCTCATTAAAAATAATGATTTTCCCGGTCAAATCCGACGCGATCACGCCATCCACGGCGCTGTGTATCAAATTCCGCAGGAACCCATTGGAACGGAGACGCCTTTCTTCAATATTTTTAAGCGCCTGAAGATCAAAATCAAGCATCACCAGGGCGTCCACTTCGCCATCCCGGTGCACGGGGTAAGAATACAGACACAACATATCCGGGCTCACGGCCAGATCATAGCAATGGTCATACCGCAGGGAGGCGTTTCCGGTTTTTAACACCTCCTTGGCCGGGCAATTGGCGCAGGGCCCGTCGCCCCCGCCAAGAATAATGTCATAACAGGGCCTGCCGATGATGCTTTCGGTGTGGCCCTCCATGGCCACATTATTGCACGCCAGAATGGTGTAATCCGGGGCGATGATAAGCAGTTTCCGGTTAAACGCATCAATGGCGTCAATCAAATATTTCTTTTCTTTTTCCGAATGGGGGTGCCGATCCATGAAGCCGCGATCCAGTGAAAGTTAATGATAAATTGGCAAAATCGTTAATAATACTTTTTACCGCATCATGCCTGTCCAGTCAAGGAAAAGTCTGTAACATCGGCGTAACGTCAACATGCCTTTTTCTATTGACTTTTCATCCAGAAACGATAGGAATTAAGCAAAATTTTAACAGAAGCGCCATTTATCTCTTCATGGGAAGATTCGCATCACTCGGACCGCTTAGGATAAAAACATGACAAACACACCATCAACCGATTATCAGAAATTTATTTTTATCGCGCTTGCGGCTGTCCTCCTCCTGGTTCCGCAAAACAGCGCCGCATCTCAAAATGCTGGCGGGCCGGACATGATTCAAATCCGGCTGACGGGGGCCGGCGCGAAACATGAAATGCCCGGCGCCGGGTTCCCTCATGACAAACATACCGCCGCGCTCAAGAATCAGGATTGCAGCGTCTGCCACCTCACGGAAAAAGGCGAATTTGTTTTCAAATTTCAGCGGATACAGGACGGCGGATACAACGCGGACAAAACCCTGTACCATGAAAAATGCGTCAACTGCCATCAGCGCCGCAGCGAAAAAAATCTTTCAGCCGGGCCCCTCACCAGCCAGTGCCGCTTATGCCATTCCCAAACAGGCGGCAATCCCGACGCCGCCCAGCCGGTTTCCATGGACCGGTCTCTTCACTACCGGCATGAAATTTCATCCGCCATTCACCCGGCCGCCCCAGGGGAAGAAACCAACTGCAGCGCCTGCCATCATCAATACGACAAGACGCTGAAAAAAACAGTTTATGTCAAAGGGAAGGAAGACGCCTGCCGGTATTGTCACAAACCAGCGTTTACGGATAATACCCGTTCTTTTCAAACAGTCGCCCATGAAAGCTGTTTGAACTGCCATTATCAGATTCGCTCAAAAAACCAGAAGGCGGGCCCCACGGATTGCGCGGCGTGCCATGACGCCACCCGGCTGGCAGGTATCCCTAAGCTCAAGGATATTCCCCGCATCAAACGGAACCAGCCGGATAGCGCGCTCATGTCTTTATGGCTGAATGAGGCGCGGGCATCCAAAAAACCGTCCAGACAGTTTGTCAACCCCGTCGCCTTCAACCACAAACTGCATGAAACGAAAGTGGAACACTGCTACGTCTGCCATCATGCGTCCATGGAAACATGCGGCTCCTGCCATACACGCATCGGTTCGGACAAGAGCCAATGGACGCGCCTGGATCAGGCGATGCACACGGATGTCAGCCAAAGAAGCTGTCTGGGCTGCCATCTGGAAAAACTGAAATCAAAAGACTGCTCCGGATGCCATGCGCAGATGGTGCAGCCGAAATTTGGGGACGCCAAATGCGCCAAATGCCATTCCATTCCCAGAGAATGGCTTGAACCGTTGCCGGAAGGCAAGGAGGCATGGGCGCGAATCGCCGATCGGGACATCCGCTTACGGGCGGAAAACCGCCAGTCCGCCACAAACCGGCAGATCAGCCAGGACCAGATTCCGGAAGAAGTGACCATTGATGTTCTCGCCGATCAATATAAAGGGGCGAAATTTCCCCACCGGAAAATAGTGGCCGCTCTTTCCGAGCGGATACAAAAAAATGAACTGGCGAGCGCATTCCATGACGGAACCGCCACCATATGTTCCGGATGCCATCATCACAGCATGGACCCCGCATCCCCGCCGAAATGCGCGGCCTGCCACGGCATTTCCAAGGCATCGGAACCGGATGGAAGGCCTGGTTTGAAAGGCGCTTACCACAGCCAGTGCAATACCTGCCACCAGCAGATGGGGATACTGAAACCAGCGGCCACGGATTGCACCGCATGTCATAAGAAAACAGACCAGACCAGCTCAAAAATGAATTGATGCTGCTTTATAAGGAACAACACACGATGGGAATTACAAGACGACAATTTTTTGGCTGGATGGGCGCGGCCGTCGGCAGCCAGATGGCATTCACCGCTCAGGCGAAAGCAGCCGGCACTGCTCATTTCACGGGATATCCCGGAAGCATGGGGGTTCTTCATGACATTTCCCGGTGTATCGGATGCCGGAAATGCGAGGCCGCCTGCAATCAGGTCAACCATCTGCCCGCGCCTGAAACCCCGTTTGATGACCGCGCTGTACTCGAAAAAATCCGGCGGCCCCATGCCGCCGCCTTCACCGTGGTCAATCAATATAAACCAAAAGGCAAGCCAGGGCCGGTTTTTGTCAAAACCCAATGCAACCATTGCATGGAACCGGCCTGCGTATCGGCCTGTTTTGTCAAGGCGCTCACAAAGTCGAAAACCGGGGCCGTGGTCTATGACGCCTCATTGTGCGTCGGTTGCCGGTATTGCATGGTCGCGTGCCCGTTTAACATTCCGGCCTTTCAATATCACAACCCCCTCACCCCGGAAATCACCAAATGCACCCTCTGCCAGCCGCGCATTCAAAAGGGGCTGCGCCCTGGATGTGTAGAAGCCTGTCCCCAGGAAGCGCTTACCTTCGGCAAGCGGGAAGAGCTGATCAAAATCGCCAAACAACGGATAGGGGCGTACCCGGAGCGATATGAAGACCATATTTACGGGGAAAATGAAATGGGCGGCTGCAACTGGCTGTATATTTCCAACACGCCTTTCACCGGCATCAACATGAGAGAAGACCTGGGCATCACCCCGGCTCCGGCCCTGACCGCCGGCGCTCTGGCGGCTGTTCCCGTGGTCGTCAGCCTGTGGGTGGTTTTCATCAACGGGCTGCGGGCGATTTCGAAACGAAAGGAACAGATCGCCACGGAGGAAAAAAGCCAGGCGGTCAGCGCCGCCGTTCTATCTGAACAGGCCAGGTTCAATAATGAAATAAAACAGTTAAAAGAAAAAGCGAAAACGGAAAAAGAGGCTGCGATCACCAGAGAGGTCAAAAAGGCTCTGGAAGCAGCGGCGCGGGGGCCGTCCGAGAACGGAGCCGGTCAGACGCCGCCCTCCCCGAAACCGTCCGGAACCGCGCATCCGGAAAAACAGGAGAACAACTAAATGGAACACCTGACCCCTACCCCGCCAGCATTGACGACCGGGCGAGATACGGTCTTTACCCCCTTTAATATTGTGAGCGGCATTATTATCCTCATCGGCTGCGTCATTACCGTGCTGCGGTTCACCCGGGGCATCGGCGGCGTTAGCAATCTGAATGACACGAATCCATGGGGCCTCTGGATCGGATTCGATCTGTATTGCGGCGTTGCGCTGGCCGCGGGCGGTTATGTGACCTGCGCCGCCTGCTATATTTTCGGCCTCAAGCAGTTCCGGTGCGCCGTGCGGCCGGCTGTCCTCACCGCATTTCTGGGATACGGGCTGGTGGTTTTCGCCCTGAATTACGATGTGGGCCGCCCGTGGCGGCTGCCGTATCCGATCTTCCTGTCCCAGGGCACCACGTCCGTCCTGTTTGAAGTGGCGTTGTGCGTGTTCCTCTATCTCAGCGTGCTCATGCTGGAATTCTCCCCCGTGGCGTTTGAATGGCTCAACTGGAAACGCGCCCGTTACATTATCGGCAAGGTGTCGATGGTGCTGATCATCTTCGGCATTATTCTTTCCACGCTGCATCAATCTTCTCTTGGCGCCATCTTCCTGATTACACCGTCAAAACTGCATCCCCTCTGGTATTCCGGTTATCTGCCGGTGTATTTCTTTATCTCCAGCATATTCGCGGGCATGTCCATGGTGATATTCGAGCATTCCCTGGTGGCCCGGTTCCTGCATGACAAAATTGACGCGGAACATCATCTTGAAAGCAACAACGTGGCCCTGGGCTTCGCCAAATCAGCGGCGTTTCTGATGGCCGGATACATCATGATCCAGATCATCGGGATCGCCATTGACAATGACTGGAAATATTTACCCACACGGTGGGGACTCTGGTACCTGATTGAAATTATCGGGTTTGTTGCAATTCCCGCCATTCTCTACGCCATCGGCGTCCGGGAACGGAACATCAAGCTGATCCAGCGGACATCGTTGTGGGCGGTACTCGGCATTGTGTTAAACCGCCTGAATGTTTCCCTGATCGCGTTTAACTGGCAGTTGCCCCTGAACCAGCGCTATTTTCCAAGCTTTATGGAAATCATGACCACAATTTTTATTGTCACCATCGGCGTGGTGATCTACAGATTCGTCGTCACCCGGATGCCGGTGCTGTATGCACATCCGGATTTTCCGGATGATCACTGATTACAAATCATGAGGATTTCATGGAAACGGATTTCAACACACTTCAGGAATTTTTGACCCACACCAAGGGAATCGCCTATCTGCTCATCGGGGTGGCGCTGGTGGCGCTCCCCCTGTTCTGGCGATTTATAACCGGCAGGGACGGCAAAAAACAAACGTTCTAAATCACTTGGCCACCTGCCGCCGATGCATCGCGAAATTTAGAGCCTGTCTGAAAAGCCTGGATCAGGCCTGATAATAAGGCGGAAAACGGCGAAAAAGCGCAGCATAGTTGTTTATGTGAGCATTTTGAAATGTTTGACAACGCAGTTAGCGGGCCTCAGACAGGATTTTCAAACAGGCTCTTGGTTCACCCAACACTTTTCCGGATAATCCGGGTTAGGAGAATGGGATGATGATTGACTTGCTGACCGGTTTCGGATTACGGCTTTCCATCGGCATATGCCTGATCGGACTGCTGGCGCGAGGGGTGATTTACATCAAGGGGTTGAACTGGCAACTGGATCGCGTGGCCTACACCGCCCACCCGGTGGCAGGATTAAAAGGCGCGGCCCGCTCCATTTTCTTCTGGATACTGCCTTTCGCCTCCCGAGGCTGGCGCGTTCAGCCGCGCATGACCCTTCTTTTTTTCGTCTTTCATGCCGGCGTCATCGGCATCTTTCTGTTTCTTTTCGCCCATAACATGATTTTTCAGAAAACCTTCGGCGTGTCGCTCGCCGTCCTTCCACGGGCCGCCGCGGATGGGTTGAGCTGGGGAGCCGTCATCAGTGCTTTTTTTCTGATGCTCCGCCGGATGGTGACGCCTGAGGTCCGCATACTGACCACCGCATCCGATTACATGCTTCTGCTGCTGTCCGCAGCCCCCCTGATCACCGGATTGATCTGCCATTATACGCCGGCCGGCTATTCGTTCTGGCTGACCGCCCATATTCTTTCCGGAGAGACTCTCCTCATCATGATTCCCTTCACCCGGCTGTCTCACGCGGTGTTGTTCTTTTTATCCCGGGCCCAACTGGGCATGGATTTCGGCATCAAACGCGGGGGCATGAAGGGCAAGGGAATGGCATGGTAAAAAATAACGCATACAAACATAAGGGGATTCCTATCATGTGGAATCCTCAACTTTCCTGATAGTTATTATTTCAGCATGATATACGGAAAGCGGAACGTAAATGCCTGTAAAATACATGTCAAACATTTTATATGTATTTCAGGATAGTTAAATCCGGTCAAGGGGATCTGCGGCCCACGGCTTACGGCAAAATGATCGATACCGTCAGTCCAAGGGTCCAGGAGATATACAGAAACTATAGAATCACTTGTTAGGCCATAAAACACGGAGCCATCAGATTATGAATAAATTTCCGCATGCCGCAAAATTCATCAGTATGATGCTGATTGGTGGTTCGCTATATGCGTGCTCTACTAACTCAGTGCTAATTCGTCAAGATGATCAGACGTTTTCCAAAGCCCAGCAACAGTTTCAACGCACCGAAAAAATGGTAGATGAATTCAAGCCAGGGCCATCCGAACGTAGTCTTTTTCTGTTGGCAGAAGGTTTTTATCGATATAGGTTTTTGCCCCCAGAACGAAACAACGCAAAATATTT
>DAIEHU010000093.1 GCA_027353395.1 Desulfobacteraceae bacterium | reverse complement strand
TTCTGATGAGGCTGACGATAGTTTTTTTCATGTTTTCAATGGCTTCAACAGTCAAACGGCAGAGTGTCTGGTGGGTGTCGTCCGCTTCGGCGGCTGTGTTTAAAATCGGGCATCCGCCGTAAGCCATCATGGTATTGTAAAGTTTCCGGTAGGCATTTGGAATGGCGAGGAGTTTGGCGACAGCGGCGGTTTCCTGGTCGATTTCCCGGCGCAGGAAGGCGGTCAGGTTGTCCACATGGTACTGGAACACCGCGACGGCAACCGCATCCTTGTCCTTGAAATTGCCGTAGATGCTGCCTTTTGTCAGACCCGTGGCTGCGGTGAGATCCGACAGGGTGGTGCCGGTGATGCCCTTTTTATTAAAAACAGGCGCGGCTTTTTCGATGATAAACCGGCGGGTGCGTTCCGATTTGGTGGTGGGTGAATTTTCCATGATAAAAATATACCAATCGGTATATTTTATTGTCAAGGAAAAAATGGAAGGGCTTGCCAATCAGAAAAAGAATTTTAGGATGTGTTCGCATTATCGAAATTACAGGTCAATACTTGACCTTGCATAGTGATGCCGGGCGGACCAATTCCCGACCATTTTTCGGAAACGCTCCATGTAGAGGTAAAATACGGGAGTGACAAACAGTGTCAGAAACTGGGAAAACAGCAGCCCCCCGACCACCGCGAGCCCCAGCGGCCGACGGGATTCAGCTCCCGCACCAAGGCCCAGCGCGATCGGCAGGGTTCCCATGAGCGCGGCCATGGTGGTCATCATGATGGGCCGGAAACGGACCACGCATGCTTCAAATATGGCTTCCTCCGGATCCATACTTCCGGACCGCTGGGCTTCGATGGCGAAATCGATCATGATAATGCCGTTTTTCTTGACCAGCCCGATAAGCATGATGATTCCGACAAATGCATAGATGCTTAAATCCACGCGGAAGACCATTAACGTGATCAGGGCGCCGAACCCTGCAAAGGGCAGGGCGGAAAGAATGGTGATGGGGTGAATAAAACTTTCATAGAGAATCCCGAGCACCATGTAGATGACCAGAAACGCCATGACGAGCAACAGGCCCAGGCCTTGCATCGAATCCTGAAACGCCTGGGCCGTTCCCTGGAAATTGGTGGTAATGCCGGCCGGTAAGACGCTCGCGGCCAGTTTGTTGATTTCATTGACCGCCTGTCCCAGGGGATAGTTTTGTTTAAGATTAAATGACAAGGTCACCGATATCTGCTGGCCCGTGTGGTTGATGGAAAGGGGGCCCAGGCTAGTGCTGATTCCCGCAACCGCGCTTAACGGCACCAGATTCCCGGCGTCTGACCGGACATAAAGCATGGACAGGTCGGCGGGTTTTTGCTGGAAGCCGGGCTGAACCTCCATGATCACATTATAGGTGTTGTTGGGGGCATAAATGGTTGAAATCTGTCGTGAGCCGTAAGCATAATATAAGGTGTTTTCAATTTGTTCCATCGATACGCCCATGGCGGCGGCCTTATCCCGGTTGATTTGAGCGTCGGCCTGAAGATTTTTCATTTCAAGGTCGCTGTTGATATCCGTTAAGCCAGGTAACTGCCGCATTTTTTCTTCGAGTTTTGATGCGTATTGATACAGCTCCGCCGTGTTGGCCCCTTGAAGGGTCAGTTGATACTGGCTTTTGCTCTGGCGTCCGCCGATGGAGATGGGGGGCGGATTCTGCAGAAAGACCCGGATCCCGGGGATTTGCGCCAACTTTTCCCGCAACCGGCTGATGATTTCGTCCACGGAATCTTTTCGTTCAGTGCGGGGCTTCAGCGTCAGCCGGAAGGCGCCGGAATTGCCGCTGGAATTTCCCCCGGAACCGGCTCTGGACATAATTGCCGCCACGTCCGGATCCTGTTGAATGATTGCCGCCGCTGCCTGCTGATGGCGCACCATGGCCTCAAATGAAATTCCCTGGATGGCTTGCGTGGACCCGGAAATCTGTCCAATGTCCTCGCTGGGGATAAATCCTTTGGGGATTTTGACAAACAGAAAACCAGTGGCGACAAGGACCATTGCGGAAAAAATCATGATCAGTTTTTGATGCGCGAGTGACCAGTGGAGGCCTGTCTTATAAACATCCAGCAGTTCCTGAAAAAACCGTTCGAACGCATTGTAAAAACGGCCATGATTTTTTTCTTCCGGCGGTCGTAAAAACCGGCTGCACAGCATGGGGGTCAGCGTGAGCGAGATGAAACCTGAAATCAATATGGCGACGCCGATGGTCACCGCAAATTCCTTAAATAACCGGCCGATGATGCCGCCCATGAACAGCACGGGAATAAAGACGGCGGCCAGGGAAAAAGTCATGGACAGGATCGTAAAACCGATTTCTCTGGCTCCGTTTACAGCCGCTTTAAACGGCACTTCCCCCATTTCCATGTGGCGGACAATGTTTTCAAGCATGACAATAGCGTCATCCACCACAAAACCGACGCAAAGGGTCAGCGCCATCAAGGAGAGGTTGTCCAGGCTGTAATTCAGAAAATACATGACCGTAAACGTGCCGATGATGGACATGGGCAGGGCCAGGCTGGGAATCACCGTTGCCGAAAGGTTTCGCAGGAAAATAAAGATGACGGCGATGACCAGGAAAAGGGTCAGCACCAAGGTTATTTTGACGTCATGGACCGATTCGCGGATGGATTCGGACTGGTCGAAAAGAATATTCAAGGACACGGACGCCGGAAGCTGTCCGGTCAACTTTGTCAGCAGGTTGCGGACATCCCGCGTCACCTCGACGGTGTTGGTCCCCGGCTGTCTCTGGATGGCGAGCACGATGGCGCGCCGGGAACTTTGTGAATTGACATACCAGGCAGCGGTTTTATTGTTTTCCACACTGTCAATGACGGTTCCCATATCTTTAAGGCGCACGGGGCTGCCGTTGCGGTATGCGACAATAAGGTTCGAATATTCTTTCGCTTTGCGAATCTGGCCGTTGGCCTGCACGGTAAACGCCATATCAGGCCCGTAGAGGGTTCCCGTGGGCAGGTTGACATTGGCGTTGCTTACAGCCTGGGCGACCTGGTCGATCCCGATATTTTTATTGGCCAGCTTGTTTGGGTCCAGTTGGATGCGAACCGCATATTTTTGAGAGCCGTAAACCATGACCTGGGCAACGCCGCTGATCATGGATATCTGCTGGGCCATCAGGGTTTCGCCGTATTCATCCAGATCGGACAGCGGCAATGTGGGAGAGGTAAGCGCCACATAGAGAACCGGTTCATCGGCGGGGTTGACCTTCCTGAATGTCGGCGGGTTCGGCATGTCGTCGGGCAGCTTGCCGAGCACTCCGGATATGGCGGCCTGCACATCCTGGGCCGCGGCATCCAGATCCCGGCTTAAATTAAACTGCAAGGTGATGCTGGTTTTGCCGATGACACTTGTGGATGTCATGGAATCGATGCCGGCAATGGTGGAAAATTGTTTTTCCAGCGGCGTGGCGACTGCCGAAGCCATGGTATCCGGGTTTGCGCCGGGCAGATTCGCCGACACCTGAATGGTGGGGAAATCCACACTGGGAAGATTGCTGACCGGCAGTTTGCGATAAGCGGTAATGCCGAAGATCAAAATCCCCAGCATGACCAGCGTTGTCATGACCGGCCTGAATATGAATAAATCGGAGATGCCTTTCATTTATGCGCATCCCCGCCGGACTGCGCGTTGTTTTTCACAACGACTTTGGCGCCTGGAACCAGTCTTAACTGGCCATCGGTGACCACCTGTTCACCGGGAGCGATTCCTTTTAAAATAACGGTTTCACCATTGATCTGCGGCCCTGGCGTTACATCCCGGGATTCCACGGTCATATCGGGTTTGACCACAAAAATAAAATTTCCGTGCTGCCCCGTCTGAATGGCCGCAGAAGGCGCCACGACAGCCTGGGACCACATACCCAGCATAAGCCTGACGTTCACAAACTGGCCCGGCCAGAGGCTTTTGTCCCTGTTTTTGAATTCAGCCTTCAGATTGATGGTGCCGGTATCCGGATTAATGGTGTTATCCGTAAAGGTCAGGCGGCCTTCCTTTGTTTGCCCCTGGTTTTCAGGCGGCGAGACAAGCACCGTGAGAGCATGGTCCGCAATCAGGCTCCGGATTTCCGGCAGACGCTCTTCCGGAACGGAAAACCGCACATAAACGGGCTCAATCTGATGGATCACCATCAGCGCTTTGGTGGTATCGCCTGAGTTGACGAGGTTGCCTTCGTTGATCAATATCTCGCCGGTCCGTCCATTGACGGGAGAAGATATTCGGCAGTAGGAAACATTGAGCTCCGCATTGTCGACGGCAGCCTCATCCCCCCTGATGGAGGCCTCGAGTGATTCAAGGTCTGTCTGGGTTTGTTCGGCCTGGGATTTTGTCACATAATCTTTCAACAGCAGATCCGCATACCGTTTTGCATCTTTTCTGGCTTTTTGCAATTTTACCCGGTCCCTTTCCAGAGTGGACCGGGCGGCTTCCAGCATCGCCCGGTAGGGTCGATCATCAATATCAATCAGCGTTTGGCCTTGTTTAACATCCTGGCCTTCCTTGATATGGATTTTCATGACCTGGCCGTCCACCCGTGATGTGATGTTCACGATGGATGCGGATTCCACCGTACCGATGGCAGACAATTCTTCCGGAACATCCTTCCTTGCTGTCAGGGCGGTTTTGACCGGAACTTCCGGGCTGGGCCGGCTCTGTTCTTTTTCCGAACAGGCCATTGCCGTCAGAAGAATTGCAAATACGATAGGCGGAAGAATTTTTTTGAGGCCTGTGCGCGCAGGGCGAAGGCCCCCCAGGAAGAATGTATATAAATGGATCATTGCTGAGTTTCCTTTACCGTTGCGGCCGGCAGAATATCCATGACGCCTGTTTCATCCGGTTTTTGGTTCCAGAGCGTGCCGGTATTCCTGGCGAGATTCGCCAGGGCGATATACCAGTCGGCCAGGGCCGATATCCGCTGAGCCCTTGCATTCGCCAGGGCGCTTTGCGCGGCCAGAAGATCCAGAAATCCGCCCACGCCTTCCCTGTAGCGTCCAAGAGCCACATCATATGATTGCTGGGCGCTGTTTTTCAAATCCTCGCTGGTCTGAACCCGTTGCTCAGATGTTTTAAGATTGAAATAACTTGACCAGACCTGAAAGATGACCGTTTGCTCAAAAGCTTCAAGTTGCGCTTTTTGCGCTTTGGCATCCTGTTCGGCCTTGAGTTTGTCGTATTGTCCGGAGTAGCCTTGAAATATGGGCATGCTGATCGTAAGCGCGGTTGCGTCCTGGTTCCCCCATCCGGAAGAGTGGTTTTCAATTGCTCCGTTCAAGCTGCTGGTAAGCGAGAGATTCGGGTATAAGGCTGAACGGGCCGCACGGATACGCGATAGTGACTGTTCCACCAGGTTTTTCTGCGCCGCAAGATCCGGACGATGGGATCGGGCCTGCTCAATACAGGCGTCCACCGTTTTCGTAATCCGGTTTACCGGCGGGCGGATGGGCATATCTTCAATATCATAGGGCGTGTTGGCCGGAATCCCCATCGCGGTGGCAAGGGCGCCACGGATGGTTTGCACCTGGCCTGCGGCGGTTTCAAGATTGAGCTGGGCCTGGGAAAGCGCGGTTTTCGCCTGGAGGACATCGGCAATGGTCGCCAGCCCATTATGATGCTGTTCTTCTGCGGCGGATAGATTGGTTTTGGCGTCGTTTAAAGATATTTCCAGCGATTTTTCAATGGCTTTTGCATTGGCATACTGAAAATAGGTTTGTAAAACCTGAAAAACCGAATCCTGGATAACGGCATTGTGCGTAAAATCAGCGGCCAGGAGGGCCTGACGTTTTTCCTCAATGGACGCATCACGCCCGCCGAAATCCAAAAGGAGCCAGCTTAGCCGGATGTCCGGATCGAAACTGCTGACCGATTTTCCGCCCTGGCTTAAATGATAGGATGCATCGGTATGTGAAATGCTGGCGTCGGCATCGATTTGCGGGTAATAATTCCCTTTTTTGCTGAGCCAGTCGGCTGCGGCCGACCGGGCTGCATACCAGGCCGACCGTGTTTCCGGATTGTTGCGAAGGGCGATTTCAATGATATCCGTCAGCCGCCACTTTTTTCCGGATTGCAGCAAGCCTGCCGGGATGTCGGCTGGTTTTGGGGCCGGCTGGTTTTTAACGCCTCCGCCGGGCGGCGAAGTCCATGTATGATCGGGTGAAGGCGCTGCCCACGTGTTTAACGAGGCTTCATCGGCCCGATGGATACATCCCGGAAAAAGCAACATGGCCGCAACGGTTCCCGAACACAGCATCAGAAGGAGTTTTTTCGACGATTTCATAAGAACGGGTTTGTTTTTTAAATTTTGAAAGATTGGTGCGCCGCAATTTCCATTTGTTTATTAAGTCGCGCTTGAACAGCACAAGGTTACACATAGATGGTAATTATTTTTATGAACAAGGGCATGGATCATTATCATCCCGGATTTATGTTTTAAATGGGTTGCATTCGCGTTATTGTAAAAATTTGGAATTTTGGCAATAGCATATCAGTTTCCATATGAATTTTACAGCGAAAACTCGAGTTATAAGCCGACAGGCGCCTGTTCTTTCGCTTTTCTTTGCCATCCGCGCATCCGCAGCATATATACCGTCCTGGCTTATTTAAAGTATGGCCGTAGGCTTCCGGCAAAGGGCTGTTATAGCGCAATGCGTTATAAAATTTCTTGACACCTTGCGTTATAAACGGTAACATGACTTCCGGATATTGTGAAAAGTATTTTTAATTCACATGGTTGCAAAAAATATCAGGAGGTGTTTGATATGAAAAGCAAAACAGTTACGTGACTCACTATTTTGGTTTCTCTGGTTTTCGTCCTGTGCATGGCCAGCTCCACCGGCTATGAACAAGTGTCGAAATATGATGAGAACAAAAGGGGCATTCAACAAAAAAAGGATATCCCCGGAAAATATGACGGGATTATCTTAAAATCCTCACAGCGCCATAATATTGATCCCGCTCTTGTGAAAGCGGTCATCATGACGGAGTCGTCCATGAACGCGAATGCGGTTTCGAAAAAAGGCGCAAAAGGGCTTATGCAATTAATGCCTGAGACGGCAAAATCACTCGGGGTAACGAACGGGGCGCATCCGAAGCAGAATATTGAGGCGGGAACGCGATATTTAAAATATCTTATAGATGCATATGATGGAAATATCAGAATCGCCCTTGCGGCGTATAATGCAGGCCCCGGAACCGTCAACCGGTATAAGGGGGTTCCGCCTTATAAAGAAACCCGGTCGTATATCAAAAAGGTTCTCCGGCATTATTATGAACGCAAGCTGGAAACAGACACATAGCGGAATGCGATTTTCCACGGAAAAACGCTATTATCGCCAGCGGGTTTCATGGAAATGCGCGGGGCCTGGCTGAAAAAGTCTGGATGAGGTTCCGTGATCCAAGGATGGAAATACCTTTACCAGGTTCTGAATGGCCCGGTATCCAGATGCACAAAATCAGACTTGGCGTAGTACCCCACGCCGCCGGTGCGCATGGCTAAGGCCGTATCGCGGAGGTGCTGAAGGGGCAGATCGGTTACCCGTATGTCAACAGCCTGCCCTTTCATGTGCAGGCTGTTCTTGGCCACGCCGCTGCTTGTAAGGCTAAGAATCTCATTGGTCTGCGGAGACCGGTATCCGGATATGATCTCTATGGTGCCATGGCTCCCGGTGGCTGATTGAATCCTGCAAAGCACATCAAGAAGCTCGGGATCAATAGGATGAATGTCGCCGGTGCGGAAATCCCGGAGGAATATTTTGATTTTTCGTTGAACAGCGCTTGAATAGCGCCCGGGAGTGTGCGCGATGTGCAAATATTCTTCCGTATGGGTATGAAAGAAGGTGAGGGGATATTTTTTTGGCGCTCTTGCCCATGCATTTATGGGCGAGCAGATGAGCAGTCCTGCCGCCGCTTGGGCGGAGGCGGCAAGAAAGCGTCGTCGGCTGATTTTGGGCATATGCGTCTGCCTTTTTTGTTTTCATATTAATATGCTTTGGTCTGCTGTTTTATTCGTTGTACAAAGCCTTGAGCAACTCTTTGTCCATGCCGTAAATATCATCTTTAAAGCATATCATGCCATTTTTGTCAACCCATGCGGTTTGGTAAGTGATATAAATCGGCATCGGTTGGCTAAGCCGGATGGGCGTATTTTTATTTTCCTTGATGCTGTTCATGATTTTTTCGGGCGTCCAGCCGCCTGCCTGGCTGGAAAGCACAAATGCCGCCAGTTTTATAGGGTCACTCACCCGGATACAACCGTGGCTGAAGTCCCTCTGAGTGCGTGAAAAAAGATTCTGCGCGGCCGTGTCGTGAAGATAAATGTCGTATTGATTCGGGAAGTCAAATTTGATTTGCCCCAGCGCATTCCAGGCGCCCGGATCCTGGCGAAGCTTGAACTGGTCCATCCCGGCAGGGCTCATGTTTTTCCAGTCGACATATTTTGAATCAATCTCCCTGGCGTCGGCGCTCCAGCCGGCAAAAAGTCGTACATGCTGTTTTTCCAGGTAATTTGGATCTTTCTGGAGATTTGGAAGCTCTTCATTTTGGGCGATGCTTGGGGGAATGTTCCAGTACGGGTTCAACGTGATCT
>DAIEHU010000092.1 GCA_027353395.1 Desulfobacteraceae bacterium | reverse complement strand
CCAAAGTCATCGTCATCTGCGGACCTACCGGAATCGGTAAAACGGAAGTGTCCCTGTCTCTGGCGGAGGCATTTAACGGCTGCATTATCAGCGCGGACTCCATGCAGATTTACAGGCATATGGACATCGGCACGGCAAAGCCTGACGATGGGGAGCGGTCCCGGATTTCTCATTATATGATGGATGTGGCCGACCCGGATGAGCCTTATGACGCCGCAAGATTTTCCGCTGAAGGCCGCCGGGCCATCGACCAGATACGGGCTTTGCATAAAGTGCCGTTTGTTGTCGGCGGGACCGGTTTTTATATCCGGGCGCTCCTGCACGGGCTGTTTGATGTCCGGTCTGTGGATCCCGCCATTACCCGGCGATTGGAAAGGGCGGCTGAGGCTGACGGGATCCAAGCTCTCCATGGGCGGCTTGCGGGGTGCGATCCGGCGGCGGCGGCTCATATTCATCCCAATGATGCTTACCGGATTATCCGGGCGCTTGCTGTTTTTGAGACAAGCGGGCTCCCTGCCTCCGAAATTCAAAAGGCCCACGGCTTTAATGAACATCCGTTTGATTCACTCCGGATTTGTCTGAATATGGATCGGGCCGCGCTGTATGAGCGAATAAACCGCCGGGTGGATGACATGGTGTCCGGGGGACTGCTCGATGAAGTAAAGCATCTTCTTGAAATGGGATACGCTGCGGATTTGCGGCCCATGCAGGCTATCGGATACCGCCATATGACGGATTTTATTGAAGGCCGTGTCAACTGGGAGGATTCCATCTCTTTGTTGAAAAGAGACACGCGCCGGTTCGCCAAACGGCAGTTGACATGGTTCCGGCGGGAACCGGACATGATCTGGGTGGATATCGAGGAGAAAGAAACCATCAGCGAGTTGATTGGCGGGTTTTTGCATCCCCGGATATTTTAAATAACCAATTGATATAATTATTAAATAAAACTTATCCAGCGCCTATCCGAATGACCAGCATATAATACATTTAAAAAACAAGGAGTTTGATAAAAAAAGGGTTGCAAATGCAATATTTTTGCGTATATTTTCAAACCATCATCATACAACCCGTTTAAAATCAGGAAAGGGCATTCCATGACGAAAAAAAATAGACGTATTGCTGCTTCTTCCGGGTCATTTCTTCTTCGCCCATTTTTCTTTTTTTTAACTGTTGCTTGTTTTATCGCTTGTGTCAGCCCATGCCTGGCGTTTTCCGATCGTCGCCTGCCGGAACCCAGGATCAAAATGGATGCCGCGGATTCGGAAAATGCCAATTATTGCCAGCCTGCTGAGATTTCCCTCTATGATAAATCTATCCGGGCGGGCCTTCTGTATGATGTCTCAGCGGATGCGGTCGTGTGGGAAAAGAACAGGAACCAGGCGCTTCCCATTGCCTCTCTCACCAAAATGATGGTGGCGCTGATTGCCGCTGAAGATATCGCCGCCGGCAAGGTGCGTCCGGACAGCATCGTCACGGTCACCCCGGAAGCCGCTAAAATGAATGGCTCAAAGGTTTATCTGCGTCCCGGATGCTGTCTGACCGTCGAGGAACTGCTCAAAGCCGCCCTGATTTCTTCGGGCAACGACGCCGCCTATCTGCTTGCTCAGTTTTTGGGCGGCTCGGAATCCGTTTTTGTCAAACGGATGAACCGGCGGGCCGCGCAACTGGGAATGAAAGATACGGCATATTCCAATGCCACCGGAATGCCGGCGCGCGACAGCCGCGACGACAACCATTCAAGCCCGTCCGATCTGCTCCTTTTATCCCTTGAAATGCTCAAACATGAAAATCTTCTTGAAATCACAAGCATGAGCAAAGCCGTCATCACTCAGGATAACCGGGCCATTCAGCTTAGAAATCACAACGGTCTGGTGGCGGCTTATGACGATGTGGACGGATTTAAAACCGGATTTACGCTGAACGCGAGGTATTGCCTGATCGCCACCGCCAACAAGGGCGGCCGGCGGCTGATATCCATCGCCTTAGGTGTTTCCGATCGTATTGTGCGGAACCAGTTTACGGCAACCGCCATCAGCCATTATTATGAAGCCTTGGGCATGGGAGGTCTTGAGCCGAAAACCGGTTTTGCGGCGGCCCAATGCGTCAACAAACACAATCCTCCGGTTTCACGGACGGTCAAGAAAGCAACAAGGGAAACAACAGTGGCTACCGCCAGTGCGGGAGCCGAAAGGCTTCATCAGGTGAGGCGGGGGATACCCTCTATAAAATCGCAACCCGGTATGGATGCGGCATAGCGGACTTGAAAGCCTGGAATCAGATCCAGGGAAACCGGATCGATCCGGGGCAGAAACTGGCTATTTATCAAATATTTCCCGGAGGAGAGAGCGGCGATTCGCCGGGAAAGAAAACCAGCGTCAGAGCCGCCAAAAAGTCCGCCGTCAGAAAAAGCGCTGATTCGGCCACTGTTCATCTGTATAAGGTACGGCGCGGTGATACTCTCTGGAAGATCGCTCAGAAGTTTGAGGGCATCACGGTTAAAGATATTATAAAGGCGAATCGTATCCGGCGGACGCATGCTTTAAAACCGGGAACCACACTCAAGATCGTTATGGACGCCTGAAAATGCAATAATATTCTGCCTGCGGCAGCTTTTGCAGGAAGATACAAAGCGCCCCCGATTATTGACTTTTCATCAATAATCGGGGGCGCTTTGTATTTCACGCGATTATAATCGCGGGTTTTCATCATCCACGGTTTCCGGATTATCATCATTTTTGAGTTGATTTTTGCTCTGGTAGAGTTGTATAGGCATCCTTCTGACTGAACATTTGCTTAATAAAGATGATAGCGGTTAATCAAAAGAGAACAACGATGGAGGTATCAGATGTTTAAAATAGTGAAACGAGAAGAGATGGCCCAGGGCACGGTCATCATGAATGAAATTGAAGCCCCGAAAATTGCGGCCAAGGCGAAACCCGGCCAGTTTGTTATCGTAAAAGCCAACGAGACCGGCGAACGGATTCCGTTGACCATTTCCGATCGCGATCCGGTAAAGGGCACCATTACCATTATCTATATGGTGGTGGGCAAATCCACGGGGCTGTTTAAGACTTTCCAGGTGGGGGATGCGTTTCAGGATGTCATCGGCCCCCTGGGGAAGGCCACCCATATTGAAAAACTGGGCAATGTGGTTTGCGTCGGCGGAGGCACCGGCGTGGCGGTGCTGTATCCCATCACCAGGGGATTCAAGGAAGCGGGCAACAAGGTCATCGGCATTATCGGCGCGCGGAACAAAGACCTTTTGATACTGGAAGACAAAATGCGGGCCGCTACGGATGAATTCCAGGTGTGCACGGACGACGGTTCTTACGGCCGCAAGGGCTTCGTCACGGACGCGTTGAAAGAGGTGCTGGAGGCCAACAAGATCGACCTGGTGGTGGCCATCGGCCCGGTGCCCATGATGAAATTCGTGTCCCTTCTCACCAAAAAATATAATGTGAGGACCTTGGTCAGCCTGAACCCCATCATGATCGACGGTACGGGCATGTGCGGCGGGTGCCGGGTGGTGGTGGACGGCAAAACCCAGTTCGCCTGTGTGGACGGACCGGAATTTGACGGCCATCAGGTGGATTTTGACGGCCTGATGAAGCGTCTCAGGGCTTATGAGGCTGATGAGAAACAGGCGTATCATGATCATTGCACAATGTTTGGCGGCAAATAGTTTTTTATCTAACCTTCTCAAAACAAGCCGAAGATTAAACGGAGGAATAAATGGCTGAAAATATTGTAAAAAAAGAAAAAGTGGCGCGTCAACCCATGCCAGAGCAGGAAGCTGCCGTGAGAAGACGGAATTTTGAAGAAGTGCCTCTGGGATACAGCAAGGAAACCGCTATGCTTGAAGCTGGGCGCTGTCTTCAATGCAAAAATCCCGCCTGCGTCACCGGGTGCCCGGTGGGGGTCAATATTCCGGGATTCATCAAAGAGGTGTCTGCGGGTAATTTCAATGAGGCCATCAAGGTGATCTGGGGTAAAAACAGCCTGCCCGCGGTTTGCGGTCGTGTCTGTCCCCAGGAAATTCAGTGCGAAGGCAACTGCGTTGTGGGCAAAAAAGACAAGCCCGTTGCCATTGGCAATCTGGAGCGGTTTGTGGCGGATACGGCCAGAACTTCCAGCGGCGTCGAACTCCCGGCCAAGGCTGCGCCCACCGGCAAAAAAGTGGCGGTAGTGGGTTCCGGTCCTTCAGGACTGACCGTGGCCGGGGATCTGCTCCTGAAAGGCCACGATGTTACCCTGTTTGAGGCGTTTCATAAAACAGGCGGGGTGCTGGTATACGGCATTCCTGAGTTCCGGCTGCCCAAATCCATCGTGGCATCCGAAGTCGCCATGCTGGAAAATATGGGATTAAAGATTGAGTGCAATATGGTCATCGGCGCCATTGTGAGCGTGGATGAGCTTTTCGCGGAGGGCTATGACGCCGTGTATATCGGTGTGGGCGCGGGACTTCCCAAGTTTTTAAACGTTCCCGGCGAAGATCTGATCGGCATTTATTCGGCCAATGAATACCTGACCCGGGCCAACCTGATGAAAGGCTACCTGTTCCCCAAATATGACACCCCCATCATCAAAGGAAAAAATGTGGTGGTGTTCGGGGCCGGAAATGTGGCCATGGACTCGGCCCGGACCGCCATGCGTCTGGGCGCGGATAAGGTGCGCATCGTGTATCGCCGGTCACGGGAGGAAATGCCGGCCAGGGCCGCGGAAATCCATCATGCCGAGGAAGAGGGCATTGAATTTTATCTGCTGACCGCGCCGGTGCGGTTTATCGGCGATGAAAACGGCCGTCTGGTCCAGCTCGAAGGCCTGAAAATGGATTTGGGTGAGCCGGATGCGTCCGGACGCCGCCGTCCGGTTCCCATCAAAGGTTCTGAATTTATCATGGACTGCGATCTGGCGGTGGTATCCGTGGGCGCGGGCCCCAACCCGCTCCTGACGCAGTCTGACAAGCAGATCGCCTTAAACAAATGGGGATATATCAGCGCGGATCCGGAAACCGGCAAGACCACCAAAAAAGGGGTCTGGGCCGGCGGCGATATCGTGACCGGCTCGGCCACCGTTATTCTGGCCATGGGCGCGGGCCGGAAAGCGGCGGATTCCATTCACAACTACCTGACATGGGGATGGTAACACCGGGCCTTCAGTAAAGCGATAATTAATTAAAAACAGGGAGCAGGACAGGGAATGAACATTTCCCGGCCCTGCTCCTTTTTTGTGGGGAAGGCATTTCTGTCGGCCATTTCCCAATACCTTATTCCAATTCCAAATCAAAGATGATGTCAAGGCGGTGAGGATTGAGGCGGCGGAGGCGTACAGTTAGTACGTTGAGGAGCCGAAGACGAGCCAACGAAGATAGCGCTATGTTTGGGATTGGAATTATTTTATGCCGCCCATTTGGACCCTTTTGCGGCATATTCATAGACCAGTTCATAAAGCTTCTGGCTTTTTTTCTTAAATAAAACCTTTTTATACGTCTCGGGCAAATCTTTATCCAAAACTTCCTCGATGGCCGTTTTCACGCGCATCCGGCTCTGCATGTCCTTGAACCAGTCCTGAACCAGCACTTTCGGCTGTTCTTCAATGAGCCGTTTCAATAAATGCCGGGCCGCATTCTTGACCTTGATTTCCTCCGCCCTGGTCATCCTGTCTTTCTTTAAAATATCAAAGAGTTCCAGCTCGTCCGGGGTCAGTCCTTCCCGGATATGGCGCTCATCTTCCGCCTTCAAATCTTCGGCAAAATTCACCAGATCATCAAAATCATTCTCATTGTTCATGCCCCCCGCGTTGTACCGGTTGATGATTTCCTGAAGTCTTTCCGCAAAGTTGGCGCGGGTGCTGTTTTCTTTCAGCATGTCTTCCAGTTTCTTTTCGATGAATTCGCGTAAGCTTGCGATTTCAATATGTTTGAATTCCTTGTCCTTAAACTCTTCCTTCAGTTTCCCGAAATCGATTTGGCTAAGGCTTAAAATTTTTCCTTTTTTAACAATCTGAAATTCCGTCTTCGCCTCTGCCACAAACATTGCCCCGTTTGCGGTCACAATGCTCTGATCCAGCAGTTCGCCGATTTTCTGCTTGACCGCATCAATATCCGCTTGGCCGATATGGGCCTCCACAACGCCCCGCAGATATTGGAATACCGGGACAAGGGGCCGGAAATGCCCTTCCAGAATTTCCGGCTTGCAGGCTTCATACAGCGCGGAAATGGTGTTTTCAAAAACCTTGAATTCCTTCCAGTAAGTGTCCTTTGCCAGCAGCGTGTCCGCAAAGGCCTCAAAAAGCTGGATTTTATTAAAGGCCGTTCCGGCATCCAGCACGTCGCTCAGGTGAATCCCTTTTGAATTACAAAAAGCCGCGCCTTGCGAAATCGCATCATCCAGCAGGGTGAAGAGGTTGGATTTATCTGAACCGGCGTCTCCGTTTCTTTGCCCGGCTCTTTATCATCCTCCAGGGCGTAATCCGACAGGGCCTTTCTCATATTGCGGAAAACGCCATAATAATCCACCACTTCCCCGTTGGCCTTGGAAACCCCGGCCACCGTGTGCGATGTCACCCGGTTGGCCCGGGCGATGGTCTGCATGAGGGTATGGTCTTTCATGGGCTTGTCGATATAGAGGGTCGAGACCGTTGGCGCGTCAAACCCGGTGAGCCACATGGCGCACACAAACACCAGTTGCAAGGGATCAAGGGGATCTTTGAACCGGTATTCGATATCATGCCCGTTTTCATCAAACGCATTGATTTTCAGGCGGTGGGGTTTGATATCAAGATGCTGTTTGGCGAACCGTTCCTCTTCCCCGGCGTCTTCGCTGATGACCACCGCCATTTCCACGGCCCGCATATAATCCAGCTTTTTCTGCAACCGCTGTTTCAGTGATTCATTCTGGGCTTTGCCGATTTGTCCCACCAGGTTTTTGATCTCCGCTTTCCAGAAAAACTGGACTTTGTCGAACATCTTGACGCAGGTGAACTTGTCGATGGAGATCACCATGCCCTTGCCCAGATACCCGCGACTCGGAAAATGCGTCACCATATCTTTGGCGATGGTATCCAGCCGGTCGTCCCGCTTGATGACTTCCATCTCGGTGGCGAATTCTTTTTCGAGCTTTTCCTGGGCTTTTTCATCCAAATTTTCGTCTTCCAGGATCTGGTAGAACTCGTCGCTCAGGTTCTCATTCTGAATCAGGACTTCCGGAACCCGTTTCTGGTAAAAGAGCGGCACGGTTGCGCCGTCGTCAATGGACTGGACAAAATTGTATTCGCTCACATAATCGCCAAACCAGGCGTTGGTCTTGCGCTCCCTTCCCAACAGCGGAGTTCCGGTGAAAGCGAAATACTGGGCATTCGGGAGCCCTTTCCGCATATTTTCCGCAAGGGCCGCGTATTGGGTGCGATGGGCTTCATCCACAATCACGATAATGTCGTTTCGGTCCGAGAGTTTTGGATACGCTTGGCCTCTGGCAAACCGGAATTTATGAATCAGCGTGAACACCAGTCGCATGTTCCGGCCCAAAAAATCCCGCATCTCGGCGGAATCTTTCGGCCGTGCCGCCTCGTTTTTGCTCACGGCCCCGGTATCCAGAAAGTTTCGGTAAATCTGGCCGTCCAGGTCTTCCCGGTCGGTCACGATGACAAAGGTATAATTGCCGGTGAATTTATGGAACACCTTGCGGGACAGGAAGATCATGGAAAAGCTTTTCCCCGATCCCTGGGTGTGCCAGAAAACCCCGAGCCGTCCCTTTTTCCCGTCGCGCTGCCGGAACGATTCAATGGCCTTGTTGACGCCGATAAACTGGTGGTTCTGGGCCACGATTTTGGCGCTGTCCTTATAATACAGGACAAAATTTTCAACGTAATCGAGCAGCCGTTCCTTGGGGAAAAGACCATGAATCAGCCGTTCCAGGCTGGCGCCTTGGGTTTCAATGGATTTGCGGTCCACTTTTTCCGTCTCGTCATCGGGGCGGAGCCAGTTGAAAAAATGCCCAAAGCCCGCCGTGGAACTGCCTATCCGGGTTTCAAGGGCGTTCGAGAGCACGCAGAAGGCGTTGTAATGGAACAGCAGCGGGATATCGTGTTTATAGTTGATCAGGTTGTCATCATACGCATTCCGGACGTTGACATTGGAATTTTTCAGTTCCATGAACACCAGGGGCAGGCCGTTGACGTAAATGAGAATATCCGGCCGCCGGGGATAGCGGTCGCCCTGTATCCAAAGCTGGGTCACCGCGAGAAAATCATTTTCTTTTGGATGGTTAAAGTCGATGACCGTCACCATGCCGTGTTCGGTTCTGCCTTCCGGGTTTTCATACTGAACCGGAATCCCGTCCCGGATCAGGCCGTAAACCTCTTTGCCCGCAAGAATGGGGGACATGGCGAACCGCCGGGCGGTCAGTTTTTCGATGGCCTGATCAATAACGGATTCGGGAATGGCGGGATTGAATTTGACGGCACGGGCTTTGAGGATATGGGAAAACACCACTTCCTGCTTTCCGGCCCGGCCGGATTTGTCGTTTGGGTTTTCCACATCGGATGTGTAGCAGTTTAGGGTGCGGTAGCCGTAGGTGTTTTTCAGGAGGGCGATGGCCGCTTTTTCAATCTGGTCTTCGGAGATAAAATTAGGCATCGGGTCGAGTCCTTAATCTGTTACCTGTAGGAGCGGGCCATGCCCGCGAAAAGCCATGCCCGCGAATATTCCGGCAATCGCGGGCATGGCCC
>DAIEHU010000091.1 GCA_027353395.1 Desulfobacteraceae bacterium | reverse complement strand
CGCGGAGATGTCGGCTGCCGCGGAAAAACAGGCGTTCGAAGCGGCAGCCAGATTGCGGGATATCATTTTTGCGCTTCAAAATACCGTGGAAAAACAGATTGCGGTCACCACGGATTTTGTGGACCGGGACGTCATCGCCTTTGCCAGAAATGACATGGTTGTCGTGGTGGTGGCGCTCCTGGTGCGGAATGGGTTTTTGCAGACCGTGCGTCAGTTTGTTTTTAAAGACGCGATTTCTTCGGACCATGAGATTATCGATGCATTTGTGAAACAGTATTACGGCAAATCCGATTATATCCCCAAGGAGATTATTGTTCCGCTGCATCTTGAGGATGAGGCGGTATATGCCGGGTGGCTGGGTGAGGTCAAGGGATCAGCGGTTCGCATTATTTTGCCGAAGCGAAGGGACAGGTTGCGTTTGTTGAACATGGCGGCTGATAATGCGCAAACCCGGCTCGCCCGGATGATGGATGAGATGGCGGCGGATCAGGAACTCCTTGAATGCCTGGCGCGGCGGCTTCAACTGAAGACTTTGCCTAAGCGCATCGAGTGTTTTGACAATTCCGGAATGGCGGGCGGCAATCTGGTGTCCGGCATGGTGGTGTTTATCGATGGTAAACCTGATAAAAAAAGTTATCGCCGCTATACGATTAAAACCGTTGATCTTCAGGATGATTATGCGTCCATGAACGAAGTGCTGGAACGGCGCTTTAAAAAAAGCAGCCAGGACGCCGACTTGCCGGATCTGCTGATGGTCGACGGAGGCAGAGGGCAGTTGAATGTCGCGGTATCGGTGATTGAGCGGCTGGGCCTGAAAAATGTCTTTGGCGTTATCGGCATCGCCAAAAAAGACGTGGACCGCAATGAGCCAGCGGATAAGATCTATTTGCCGGGCCGGGTCAATCCGGTGAATTTCGGCAAAGACATGGAAGCCATGTTTTTACTGCAGCGCATCCGGGATGAAGCCCACCGGTTCGCAATCACCTTTCATCGCCAAAAGCGCGGAAAAACCGCTTTGCACTCCTGCCTTGACGCCGTACCCGGTATCGGCAAAAAGCGCAAAGCGGCATTGATGAGAAAGTTCTCCAGTTTTCAGAAACTGCGCGAAGCAACAGTGGAAGAGCTGGCCTCCACGCCCGGCATGAATCCGGCCGCGGCCAGAATGGTGTTTAACGCGCTGGCGAAGAAAGATGTTTAGCGTTTTGGGTTATAGGCTGAAGAGCTTGAGAAATAAGGATCTTATTAAAATCAATGTCTTATCCGTCCAGGCCTATAGCCTATAAGCCTACGGTCCGTTTACCTGAAAAAGCCTTCATCCCAGTTTTTTCAAATCCGCCACCAGATTCCGAACCGCATCGGCGGACTTCTGAAGTGCCGCATTCTCGCCGTCTGTCAGGGTGATCTGGATGATCTCTTCGACGCCGTTTTTCCCCAGTTTGACGGGAACGCCAATAAACAGGCCATTGATGCCGTATTCTCCCTTCAGATAGGCGGCGCAGGGCAGAATTTTTTTCTTGTCTTTAAGTATGGCCTCTGCCATTTCCACGGCTGCGGCGGACGGGGCGTAAAATGCGCTGCCGGTTTTCAGAAGACTTACGATTTCACCGCCGCCGTTGCGGGTCCGGGTCACCAGCGCTTCAATCTTTTCGGCGGACATCAGTTCGGTAATGGGAATGCCGGCCACTGTTGAATACCGGGGCAGGGGCACCATGGTGTCGCCATGCCCGCCCAGCACAAACGCATGGGTGTTTTCAACGGAAACATTCAGCTCCATCGCAATGAACGCCCTGAATCTGGCGGAATCGAGAACGCCGGCCATGCCGATCACCCGGTTTTTGGGAAATCCGCTGGTATCAAAAGCCACATGGCACATGGCGTCCAGGGGATTGCTGACAATTATCAGCACCGCATCCGGTGACAGCCGTGCCGCCTCGGCAGTGACCGTCTGCATGATGTTCATATTGGTTTTGATGAGATCGTCCCGGCTCATGCCCGGTTTCCTTGGAATGCCGGCTGTAATGATTATGATATCTGAACCCGCGGATGCCGCATAGGTGTTGGATCCATGAATAAATGCATCGTGTTTTTCAATGGGCGCGGCCTCCACCAGATCCAGGGCCTTGCCCTGGGGAAGCCCTTCGGCGATATCAATCAGCACCACGTCACAAAGTTCTTTTTCCGCCAGCCGCTGGGCTGTAGTCGCGCCGACGTTCCCCGCCCCGATTACCGTTACTTTCTTGTCCATAACCCTCTCCTTTGAAGTTATCGCCGCTGATATATTTCATTTATCCATCAGCGGACTTGACAATGTACCTGATTATAAGTATTTAATAAATAAGGCCTGACTCACTATTTGGGATGACAATAAACAGAATGTCGCGCGGGTTGCAATATAAAAAATGCCCGAATTTTTTTCAGGCCGTTCATACCGCGGCTTAAATTCATGATCATCAACATTGACCGGGAACGCAGATGAATCTTGGTGAAAAAATTAAAGCATATTTTCAGGAAGCGGAACTCTACCAGACGCATGGATTGCTGGCGGAGTCTCTTGAAAAATTTCGCGCCATCGAAGGTCTTATCAAAGCCAACCAGAATATCCGGAACAGAAATAGCCTTCTGGAAAAGCTATCGACACGGGTTGAATCATTAAAAAAGACCATTCAAAGACTGGATGGATCGAATAAACCGCCCCAAGCCTCGCCTGACGCCCAATCACTCATGAAGGAGATGTACAGCTTTGACGATCCGGACGCGAAAGGATCGGCATCTCTGGGCGGCGCTATCGCGCTTGCTAAATTCGGGCAATACGATAAAGCCATTGAAGAATTCAACCGGCTTCTTGAAGTCGACGCCCTTCGCCTGGATGCGGCTAAAAATTTGTTATGGTGCTGGATTGAACAAAATTATGCCGAGTACGCCGTATCACTCTATCAGAAATGGCGGAAAGCCAAGCTTTTCCCTCCGGCCGAAATCTCCGTCATTCAGAATTATTTTACGGAATTGATTAAACATAAGGGCCTTGATCTTGAGCTTGAGATCGATGGCCTGGAGTCCCAGAAAACGGTTGAGCCGGATTCGGAGCTTGACGAGGATGAACTTCTGGATATCAATTCCGTCCGGTTTACCTTGCCGAGAGGCAAGCGGGAAGGGGAAAAAATCGAGATGGAGGTCAGTTTCCAGTCCGGGCAGTATATCCGCATGATTATCCCCCGGAAAGAAAAAGATTTGATTGAGAGCATCAAACCGGGCGATCTTTTTAAAGACATGGTATTCTATTCTCCCGTGGCCATTTTTTCGGGCGAAGGATATGTATCCTCCAGAAACGAAATTAATGCGGGCCCCAAAAAAGGCGACTCCAGCCTGGAAATTAAAATCATTAAAATCGTTTCTTGAAACGTGCTGCAAACTGCTGTTGATCTTGTTAACCAAAATTATACAACGGATTTTATTGGAGCTCTTTATGGCGGTCATTAATCTTAAGAATCGGCAGATCGAATGCAAACTGGTGTATTATGGCCCTGGGCGCAGCGGTAAAACGACCAATCTGGATTATATTCACAAGGCATTTAAAAAGCAGGTGATCGGCAAGATGATTTCCATCGACACAGAAGGCGACCGGACCTTGTATTTTGATTTTTTACCGTTGGGACTCGGCAAGATAAAAGGCTGTGATGTTAAAGTGCAATTGTATACCGTCCCCGGTCAGGTAAAATATAAGGCCACCCGTCAGCTTGTTTTAAAAGGGGTGGATGGGGTGGTATTTGTGGCGGATTCGCTTGCTGTCCGCCGGGAAAAAAATATGCTTTCATTAAAAGATCTGCACGAAAATCTGACAAAAATGGGCCTGAGTATCCGCAAGATTCCCCTGGTGCTTCAATACAACAAACGGGATCTGGAAAAACAGGGATTGCCGGTGATGCCCCTTGAAAAAATGGAACATGAACTCAACCGGCAGCTAAAGGTGCCGTCTTTCCCCGCCAGCGCATTATCCGGAGACGGGGTGGGCGCCACATTGCAGCAAGTGCTTAAACTCACATTGCAATCACTCCAAAATGAATTTAACTGGGCGCAATAAATTAAAACAATGGGTTCAAATACAGTATTAAGCGGCAGTCTACGGTTTCTTGGTCTGGCGGAATTGCTTCAACTCTTGGGTGGTATGGGAAGCACGGGCATTATTACGCTTTCCAGCGCGCATACCAGGGATGCGGGATTGATTTACTGCGAAGACGGGAATCCAATTGAAGCGGAGTATCAGGATGGTAATGGCATTCACGTTTTAAATTCTTTTTTCGGCTGGCTGGATGCATATTTTGAATTCAGCGAAGAGCCGGTCCTTGCACCCAATAATATTCATAAAAGCCGGATGGAAATCATTCTGGACGGGCTGCGGATGCTGGATGACGGGCTGATTCCGACGACGGGGAATGCCGATGCCCGGAAATCAAATGCGGATTTAAAAGACGCTTCGGGTGTGCCGATTATCAAAGGGCCGCTTGTTGACTATTTATATATTGTGGATGAGGATGAATTCGAAGATGGCCAGGAAATCGTGGTTCAGGAAAAATATGGCAACTGGCTGTGGGTCATACTGGAAGGGATAGTGGAAGTCGTCCGGCTGATGCCTGAAGGACCAGTCCCCATCAGCAAATTATCTGATGGGGCGTTTATCGGCAGCATTACCGCCATGAAAACAAAAAGCAATGTGCGCAGCGCCACCGTCACCGCGGTCGGGCGGGTTCAACTGGGCGTTCTGGATTATCATCGCCTTCTGGAGGAATATTCTAAACTATCCGAGGGCTTTAAGGATATTTTAATTTCATTTGACGAGCGTCTGAAGCAAATCACCCATGCCTGCGCAAACGCGGTACTGGAGAAATTTGTTCCCCGGAAAACCATGGCGCCGCTGAAACCTTTGTCAATGCCGGAAAAGACGGATCACTCGGTGTTGAGAATCCTCTCCGGCGAGGCCGTTGTGGTCAGAAAAATGGATAACCTGTTTGTCCCCTTATGTACTTTGAGAAATGGCGATTTTATCGGCAATATTCCGTTTTTAAATACATCCCATGAACCCCATTCCGCAGAGGTATTTGTTTCGGAAGATTTTTCCACACAGCAGGTAAAACTCGCCGGGTTTAAGAAAGAATATGATAAACTGTCAGTGATGATCAAAAATATGATCCAGCACACCTTCACCTGCATGTCCATAACCACCGGAAGGTTAATCGACATTTTAAAAAAACATCCGCTGGATGAGGAATGACAATTGATTCTTTTTGTTTTTTTTGTAGGCATCAGAATAAACTTTAAATACCGGCCATCCATTTTTTAATACCGGAAATGATTTTAAACCATAAGGAGTTCATTCATGGGAAACAATAAGCGAAAGCATGAAAGGTTTGAAGCGTTAAATCTTTTATCGTATGTCAGCTTTGATGCGGACGGGAAAGAGTGGAATCAGGGGATGGGACGGACGCTGAATATCAGCGAAAGCGGGCTTCAGCTTGAAATTCATGAGCCGATTGACCCCAAATATACCCTATTGATTTCCATTGGAATTGAAGATGAACTGATTGAGCTCAAGGGAAAAGTTGCGTACACCAACCGGGGAGAGGGGAAAATGTTTGAGGCCGGCATTGAGTTCATCCGGGTGCCGCCGGATGCGCTCGTCATTTTAAAAAAATATATCAGTGAATTCAATAAGCAGTATAATGCTTAATTACCGGATTCATGGATTCACACGCAACCCGCATGGAGTCATTGATGCCACGTAATGCTATTTTTCAAACCGAATTTCCAGAATTGAATCTGCTTCAAAGAGGCAAGGTCAGAGATATCTATGACCTGGGTGATAAGCTGCTGATGGTCGCATCGGACCGTATTTCCGCCTACGATGTGGTGATGCCGGACCCGGTGCCCCGAAAAGGGGAGATCTTAACCCGTATTTCCCTGTTCTGGTTTAAAATCATGGAATCCATCGTTCCCAACCACCTGATATCCAGTGATGTGGATGAATACCCCGCAGTTTGCCGGCCATATGCGGATATTCTGCGTGGCAGGAGCATGCTGGTCCATAAGGCAAAACCCCTTCCCATTGAGTGTGTTGTCCGGGGATATATCACCGGATCCGGCTGGCAGTCATATAAAGAGGCCGGGACGGTATGCGGCATTAAACTCCCCGCCGGGCTCAAGGAATCCGATAAACTGCCAGAACCCATCTTTACGCCATCCACCAAAGAAGCCATGGGCGCTCATGATATCAATATTGATTTTGATGAAGCAGTCCGCATGATCGGCCGTGATCTCGCTGAAAAGGTAAGGCAGTTAAGTTTGGCCATCTATCAAAAAGGCGAAACCCTTGCCGCTGAAAAGGGGATTATCATCGCCGATACCAAGTTTGAATTCGGCATACGAAACGATCAGGTCATTCTGATTGATGAGGTATTGACCCCGGATTCATCCAGGTTCTGGCCCAGAGCGACCTACCGGCCTGGCGGATCGCAGAACAGCTACGATAAACAGTATTTAAGGGACTATTTGACTTCCATTCACTGGGATAAAACCCCGCCCGCCCCCGCATTGCCGGGCGAGGTGATTCAAAAGACCTTTGAGAAATACATGGAGGCGTTGGCCTCCCTTACCACTTGAAACATCACCCACCCATCATCAATCGCCGAATGCATGATGCATTTTTACCCCGAAACCATTGAGATGAGCCGTGTCGATGCCACCGACATGACTTATCGGATATCCACTCAAACCTCTGTTGATGATTTGATGGCGTCCATCCGGCGGGTGGGGCTGCTGACGCCCCCGCTGCTGCGGGCTTCAGGTTCCGGACGATGGATTATTGTCAGCGGATTTCGGAGAATCGCCGCCTGCCGAGGGCTGGGCTGGGAACGCATGGATGTCCGGATCGCTGATGGCGCTGTGACGGATCTGGAATACTGTCGGCTGGCTATCGCCGACAATACGAATAATCGTCTTCTCAACATCATCGAACAATCCGTCGCCGTATCCAAATTATCAGTATTTTTTGATGATGACCGCGCCCTCTGCCAGGAAGCCCGAAAATCAGGCCTGCATATCAGCCCGGAACTGATTAAAAAACTTAAAAAATTAAAATCGTTGTATTCTGAACTAATGAGCCCCATCGCTTCCGGGACGCTACCGCTGACCATCGCCCTTGAACTGGGCGATTTCGACCGGGATTCGGCGCTTGCGCTTCTGCATTTGTTTGAAACATTGAAACCCACTTTGAACCATCAGAAAGAAATATTGACCCTGGCCAGAGAGATTTCGCTGGCAGGCCATAAGCCTGTCATTGAATTGATCAAGGAGGTGATGACAGACATAATGGAAGATCAGGCGCTTGACCGGCCTCAAAAAATCCGGAAGATCCGGGTTCAATTGCAGCGGTTGCGGAATCCGGAAATGATGCGATTTGAACAGGCGTTTCAGACGCGGTTGAAGCGCCTGAATGTACCGGAAGCCATCCGGCTGACTCCCCCCGCCGATTTTGAAGGCGCGGATTTCACCTTTTCGTTTACGTTTCAGAATATCAACCAGTTCAAATCAGTCACTGAATTTTTGATCCGCCTTGCACAAGATATTGATTTTAAAAAAATATTAGACAAAAACGTTGAAGATAACGCATCTATACATTGACCAGGAAGCGCTTGAATTTCCGGCCACAAGCGCCATTTGCGCCAGTCTGGCCATTTCACCCCAGGTCATTAGCGATTCCAAGCAGGTGTATGATCCCATTATCCAGTCGGAAAGCCCTGTGGATGCCGGGAAAACCAGCCTGTGGCTCACTCGGAATAGAGGAAAATTTGTTCGGCCATGCCCCGGCACTGAATATTATACCTGCTGCGATTATACGATACTGCATATCGGGACGTTTTGTACGATGGATTGCTCTTACTGTATTTTACAGTCCTATTTTCATCCGCCGGTGTTGCAGTATTTTGTCAATCATGCGGATATGGATCATGCGCTGGATGATGTTTTCGCGCGCTGCCAGGTGATGCGTATCGGTACCGGAGAATTCACGGACAGCCTGATATGGGAATCCCTTTATCCCTATGCCGCCACGCTGATTAAAAAGTTTGCAGGGCAATGCGGCGCGGTGCTGGAATTAAAGACCAAAACCGTGGATATCAATCACCTGCTGGGCGTGGGTCATAACCGTAAAACCATTTTGTCCTGGTCATTGAACACGGAAACCATGATCAAGGCCAATGAACGGCGAACCTCCACCTTGAACGCGCGTCTGAATGCCGCCGCCAAATGTGTGGCCGCGGGATATCCCGTGGCCTTTCATTTCGACCCCATGGTGATTTATCCGGGATGTGAGGACGACTACCGGGATGTGATTTCGCGCCTGTTCGCCGCCGTTTCGCCCGATCAAATTGTGTGGATCAGCCTGGGAACCTTCCGGTTTATGCCGGCTTTAAAACCCGTTATTGAAAAAAGGTTTGATCAGTCCACCATTGTTTATGGAGAATTCATACGGGGAATGGACGGGAAGATGCGCTATTTCAAACCGCTTCGTATCCGGTTTTACCGGGCGATTATTGCGCATATCCGAAGAATCGCCCCCAATGTGACGGCATATTTTTGCATGGAAGATGATGAAGTCTGGCATCGTTCCTTTGGATTCACCCCAGCGGAAAAAGGCGGTCTGCCCCGGATGCTGGATGAGAGCGCAATAAGGCATTGCGGCTTAACCCCTAATAAGTGATATATTCACAAAGGGCCTTTATGACTG
>DAIEHU010000090.1 GCA_027353395.1 Desulfobacteraceae bacterium | reverse complement strand
CGGACTGACCGCACCGGCCGCAAGCAGATACTCAAGGGTTTTCGGGGTCACTTTTTCCGTGATTTTCTTTTCGTTGACAAGCCTCTGGATATGGACATTGTTGTAGGTTTTTCGCTTCACCACACCGCAGTTGAGGAGGTGAAGATAGCCGTCAACCAGCATTTCGGTGGATCCGGTGATGCCTTCTTCAAAAGGGGCGATGCCGCCGATGCGGTCAATCACATTACCGAATTTTGAGAGAATGCCGGTATCGTTTAAAAACCGCCGGTATTCCGTATTTTGCGTATGGCGCATACGAAGTCCGTAGCACAGTGCGTCACCCAGGGAGCCGATGCCGATCTGAAGGGTGCCGTCATCCTTGATAAGGGTGCTGGCATACATGCCAATCATGTAATCCGGCGTGGTGATGGACATTTTTGGAGCCCCGAACAGGCGGGTGTAATAAACCGGCGCATCGACCACTGCGTCAAACACCTCCGGCTTTACCACCGCATCCCCGTACATGAAGGGGAGATTCTGGTTGATCTGGGCGATAATGGCGATTTTGCGGCCCTCGTTTTTCTCAAGTTCGCGCATGGCGGGCACGATATCGAGCGACACTTCAGGGTTGCAGCTCATGCTGTAGCAAATTTCACCGCCTATTTCCTTTTTGCTGACCATCTGAGCCACCACATTGATGCCTGCATCAATGGAATCCCGCCAGGCGTGGGTGTAGTTGGAGCTGATATAGTTCTGCTGGGTATGGTCCACATTTAGATAGGAGCCCGCTTTGGCGTAAAATTCCCTGAGTTCAAAATTTTCCGGCAACTGGCCCTTGCGCAAGTCCAGCATATAATCCAGCTCCACGTAGCCGCCAAACTTTCTTTCCACAAACGGGCCCAAAAATTTTTGTTCCAGATCGCTGGCGCCTTTGGGCTTTTCAAGGGAAAGGGCGGTGCAAAAGGTGAGGCTTATGGACGGATCCGCTTTGGCCCTTCGGTATAGCGCGTTGGCGAACTGGTTAGGCTTTCCCAGGCCCAGCGGCATGCCGAAAACAATTTTTTTCCCCACCTTGCGAATGACATCATCCACGCATTTTTCCACATCCTGATAAAAGACAGGTCTTTTCACTTCCATGTGTTATCCTCCGGGAACCATGCTCACAAAAAATTAATAAGATTGATTGTCAACGGTGTTTCAAATTCTACGCGACACTGGAATAGATTCTTGATGGATACTGACAGAATGACAGTTTCACTCGGACATCGTCTGGAGAGATAGCGGACATATAACGATGTTTGGAATTATTAAGAGTCATTAATTTAGAAAAAAGTCAACAGGATTTCTTTTTTTAGGTTCTTCGGATTATGGGTTAACCTATTTAAAAAATATGAGTTTCAAAGAGGTTAAACGCCGTCCGCGAACGCTAATTTTTCCGCGTAAATTTCCACCGCATGAGCCACGCGGATATTTTTCCCCCGGCGGGCGAGCATGTCCGACAATTGCATCATGCAAGCCGGGCAGCCTGTGGCCACCACACCCGCGCCGGTAGCTTCAATATTGGCGGCCTTTTTTTCGCCGATTTTTCCGGAAAGATCATAATGGGTTAAATTAAAACTGCCGCCCATGCCGCAGCAGGATTGCGCGCCGGACATTTCCATGAACCGGTATGCGGAATTCTGTGAGATCAAGATTCTGGGCTCCGAAAAAACGCCAAGGGTTTTTCTCAAATGGCAGGGATCGTGATAGGTGAGAATCGGCGCGTGGGCGTTAAAGGGCGGTTTCCCGGCAGATGTAACGCCCATGATATTAACCAAAAACGCATTGATATCATGGGCTTTTTCAGAAATACAACGGACGGTGGATTCCTGGCTCGCGGTCGTGGATACAAACCGGGAGTTAAAAAAAGCCGGCCACAGGGTTTTGATGGTGGCGGTGCAGGTGGCGCAGCCGGTAACCAGATAATCAAATCCGGACGGATCAAAGGGGGTGAGATGGTCAGCGACCATCTGAGCAAAAGCGGTGTGCTCTCCGGAAGACAAGGCGGGGATGCCGCAACATCCCTGAGCCTCCGGGACTGTAACGTTCACCCCGTGATGTTCCAGCGCCTTTACGATGGCGTCCGCCACATGGGGATAGACTTTATCAATGATGCATCCGGTAAAAAGCGCCACTCGCATCCCGGAACTGTTTTTCGCCGGTATGGTACGCTTGAATATTTTATGGAACGGCGCCGGGGCCAGGGGGACGATATTGCGATGGGACAGCGGCGGAGAAACAAGATTCCCGAGGGATGCCCCCGGCGCAGGGCTGTTTTGCCTTAGAAACAGGCCCTGCCACCGGGCCCCGTGTTCCGCGAGCCGATCAAACAGGGCCGGGTTTGCCAGCACCTTCCGGAAAAAAGCCTTTCTTACTGGAGAAAGCCTTCGATAGCCGGACATGATCCATCGGGCGGTCATAAAAATTTCAATCGTATTGACGCCTCTGGGACAGGCAATCGCACACGAACCGCATAGGAGGCAACGGTTCAATCGTTCGGACACCCCTTCCGGGTGGTTGAAAAACGTGCGCGTCAGCCCATCTAAAAGCATGAGTTTGCCTCGGGCCACATCGCTTTCGTTCCGGGTGACGTCATAGAGCGGGCAAACCGACTGGCAGGCGCCGCACCGGGAGCATCGCGCCACCTGATAGTCTAAAATTTTCATCATGCGGATCAGCGCGGCCATTTTAGGCGGTGTTTTTTTAAACGGATCCATGCTCATGGAATTTCCCCTGCCTGCCATTAAAAGGCGCGGCGATTGTCTCCGGATTACAAAGGGAAGGCGCTGTCGCCGGAAATTTTCGCATATTTTTTCGAAGCGCCGGTTTTTCAATCTTGCCGGTGGGATTTCTGGGAACGTCCCCGATGATGATTTTTCTGGGCCGTTTATACCGCGGCAAGGCATTGCAGAATTCCAGAATTTCCGCCTCGAGCAGTTCCCTGCCTGGTTTCGGCGCGATGACCGCCGCCACAATTTCGCCAAGCCGCTCGTCCGGGAGGCCGATCACGCCGACATCCCGGATTTTATCAAAAGTCATTAAAAAATTTTCAATTTCATTGGGAAAGACATTTTCCCCGCCGCTGATGATAATGTCTTTTTTCCGGTCGATTAGCCAAACAAACCCGTCCGCATCCATGCGGGCGATGTCCTCGGTATGCAGCCAGCCGTTTCTGAGGGCTGACGCCGTGGCTTCGGGATTCCGGTAATATTCTTTCATCACCCCCGGCCCCCGGATCAAAAGCTCACCAGGGCGTCCGTCTGTCAGGGGATTGCCGTTTTCATCAATGATCCGGAATTCCCAGTCAAATCCCGGAACGCCGATGGCCCCGGCTTTATGATAATTTTCAATGCCAAGATGCACACAGCCCGGCCCGGTCGCTTCCGTCAACCCGTAATTGGTGTCATAATCATGGTGCGGGAAAAATTTTTTCCATTTCAAAATCAGGCTGGGAGGCACCGGCTGCGCCCCGATATGCATCAGCCGCCATTGGTCCAACTGGTAATCATTTAAATCAATATCTCCGTTCTCAATCGCCACCAGAATATCATGGGCCCAAGGCACCAGCAGCCATACAATGGTCGCCTGCTCCTCGGATACCGCCTCCAGAATGGCTCTGGGGTTGACACCCTTTAAAAGAACGGATTTGGCCCCGACCAGCAAATTGCCGAACCAGTGCATTTTGGCGCCGGTATGATACAGGGGCGGGATGCAAAGGAAATTATCCCTGCGGGTCTGGCTGTGGTGCCGGTTTTCCACATAACAGGAAAATTCAAGCTGGCGGTGCTGCAAAAATACGCCCTTGGGGCGTCCCGTGGTCCCCGAGGTGAAATAAATACCAGCCCCGTCCATGAGATCAATGGGCACATCCGGCTCTTCATTGCGCGCCCCCGCCAGAAGCTCAGAATAGCCCATGGCGTATTCCGGCTTTTTGACCGGTTCACCGGCAAAAATAAAGGCTTTGACCGGAGACGTTAAAAAAGATTTTGCATGGGTGATGCGCTCAATAAATTCCTCGCCGAAAATAACGATCTTCGCCTCCGAGAGTTCGATGCACCGGCGGATGTCATCCGCATCAAACCGGAAGTTCAACGGCACGGCAATGGCGCCAGAGCGTAAGATACCAAAATAAATAGGAAGCCATTCAAGTGCGTTCATCATCAAGAGCACCACCCGGTCCCCTTTTTGAACGCCCCTGGCAATCAGGCCGTTGGCTATCTGATTGGACAGATGATAAAATTCCAGCCATGTGATTTCAGAACGTTTGTTTGCGGCCGGCTCGCGTTCGACCAGCGCGACCTCATCGCCATATAATCTGGCATTTCGGGCCAGCATTTCGGTGATCAGCATTGTTTCCATCCGGAAGGTTGCAGAAAAAAATCAAGTTTTCAATTATTTTGAACAGTTAAACTTGAATCAACTATCAAATCATCTCAAAAAGTCAACTGGTTTATTACAGAGCGGCATTATCCATCTGACCAGGCAAAAAAAGACCCCGACGCACGAATGGTGCACCGGGGTCTTTTTATTTATATCGCTGTGTTGCGGCCGCTACTTTTTATTGTCCTTCACTTCCTCATAATCCGCATCCACCACGTCGTCATCATCACCGGCGGGCTTTGAATGAGATGCATCGGCTGACGCGTCTCCGCCGGGCTGCTGAGCGCCCGCCTGAGACGCCTGCTGATAGATCGCTTCCGCCAGTTTGTGGGAGGCCTGGGTCAATTCCTCACTCAACCGCTTGATCTCATTTATATCATCGCCTTCCATCGCTTTTTTAAGCTGCGAGATAATGCCGTCGACTTTTGTTTTGGTCGCCCCGTCCACCTTGTCGCCCAGTTCTTTCATGGATTTTTCAGTGGAATATATCATTGAATCCGCCGTATTTCTGGCTTCCACTTTTTCCCTCAACTCCTTATCCTCGGATGCATGGAGTTCCGCGTCCTTGACCAGCTTTTCAATCTCTTCCTTGGATAGTCCGCTGGACGCGGTGATCTGGATAGACTGTTCCTTGCCGGTGGCCTTGTCCTTTGCCGACACATGCACAATGCCGTTCGCGTCGATGTCGAAAGTCACCTCAATCTGGGGCACGCCCCTGGGCGCAGGAGGGATATCGGACAGGTCAAAACGGCCCAGTGTCTTGTTGTATGCGGCCATTTCCCGCTCACCCTGAAGCACATGAATGGACACCGCCGGCTGGTTGTCCTGGGCGGTGGAAAAGACCTGGCTCTTTCGTGTGGGAATCGTGGTGTTTTTTTCGATCAGCCGGGTCATGACGCCACCCAGCGTTTCAATGCCCAGAGACAGTGGGGTCACGTCCAGCAGCAGCACGTCCTTCACATCGCCCATCAGCACGCCGCCCTGGATTGCCGCGCCAATGGCGACCACTTCATCCGGATTGACGCCTTTATGGGGTTCCTTGCCGAAAATCTTCTTGACCCGGTCCTGAACCGCGGGCATACGGGTCATGCCGCCAACCAGGATCACTTCATCCATATCCGATGCTTTAAACCCGGCATCTTTTAACGCCGTTACACACGGCTGTTCGAGGTTATCCAGCAGGTCAGCCACCAGGGATTCAAATTTAGCCCGGGTGATTTTAATATTCAAATGTTTGGGGCCATTGGCGTCCGCCGTTATAAACGGCAGGTTCACATCCGTCTGAAGCGCAGTGGAGAGTTCCATTTTGGCTTTTTCCGCCCCTTCCTTCAGACGCTGCAACGCCATTTTATCCTTGCGGATATCAATGCCGTTTTCCTTTTTGAATTCATCAGCCAGAAAATCAATGAGCCGGAGATCAAAATCATCGCCGCCCAGATGGGTGTCCCCATTGGTGGATTTGACTTCAAACACTCCATCGCCGATTTCCAGAATAGACACATCAAACGTGCCGCCGCCCAGGTCAAAAACCGCGATTTTTTCATCGGATTTTTTGTCCAGACCATAGGCCAGAGAAGCGGCGGTGGGCTCATTGATGATGCGCAGCACATTGAGCACGGAAATCTTTCCGGCGTCTTTGGTGGCCTGCCGCTGGCTGTCGTCAAAGTACGCGGGAACCGTGATGACTGCGTCGGTTACCGTCTCGCCCAGGTATTCTTCAGCCGTATGCTTGATATCGGCCAGAATAAACGAGGAAATCTCCGCCGGGCTGTACTGTTTCCTCCTCAGATTAATTCGGACATCGCCGTTGCCGGCTTTTTCAATTTTATACGGAAGATTCTTGATATCTTTCTGAACCACCGCGGAATCAAATTTTCGCCCGATCAGCCGCTTGACGCCAAAAACCGTATTTTCAGGATTGGTGATGGCCTGACGTTTGGCCACCTGCCCGACCAGTCTTTCTCCACTTTCGGTAATGGCAACCGTTGACGGCGTTGTTCGCCCGCCTTCCGGATTGGTGATAACCGTTGTATCGTTATTTTCCCTGATGGCGACACATGAGTTGGTTGTTCCAAGATCAATTCCGATGACCTTACCCATTTTTATCCTCCTTGGTTATATATTATAAAATGAATTGTTAATTTTTTGATTTATGTGTTTTTTTTGCACACCACCACCATGGAAGGCCTGAGCAGCCGGTCATGGATCATATAGCCTTTCTGGAATACGCTGATGACCGTATTTTCCGGATAATCAGCGGAATCTTCCTGCATCACGGCTTCATGATAAGCCGGATCAAAGGGCTTGCCCAGCGCGTCGATGACGGTGACATGGTGCCGGGTCAAAATCTTGACGATTTCGTTTAATGTCATTTCAACGCCTTCCCGGACGCATTCGGCGGCAGACTGGGAAGAATCCGGAACAGCCCCCGACGTGGTGACCGCGCGTTCAAGATTGTCCACAACACTCAGTAAATCCTTCAACAGGATTTCGTTGGCGTATTTCTTGAAATCATCCATCTGGCGGCACATGCGTTTCTTGTAGTTTTCAAATTCCGCCGATAACCGGAGCAGCCGATCCCGATCGTCAGCCGCCTGATTCTCAAGGGTCTTCATTTTAGCGGCTATCGGATCATTGCCAGTTTCCGCATCGCAAACGATCTCTTCCGTTTGGGAGGCATTCAAATCTTCAGGCGCTGCTTCCGTTTCAACGGGCATGTCCTTTTTCTGGGCTGACTTATCTTTCAATTGACAACTCCCGAATGTATCGAATCTATTTTATAGTAACGATTACATTGCAATGTAACCTGCTGTGAATAAATACAAAAAAATTATTTACGCTAAATTTCATGCAAAAAGTAAGACGGAAACAAGGAATGTCAAGAAAAGATTCGACGGGAAAATGAATAAAAAAACAGGGGGGGTTGGGTGGAACGGCAATACCGAGTTCTGGTTGTGAACCCTCCGTCGAACGTTACGAAAAGGGGATACCGCAAAACCGGGATCGATCCGCGACACAGGCTGGTTTACTTATCGCTGCTTCCTTCCGGACCTGACGAGGTTCGTAATAGCCTGTTGCGCGGCGACCGGTCAGCGTATCTCCTTTACCCGCAAGCCCTTGGAAGGGAATTCTGCCCCGCGTAAAGCGGATTTCGGGTAACAAGGCACCGCAAAAGCCCCGCATATCACAACCAGAGATACCCCTATAGACCGGAAAAAATATCTTATCAAGAAAGAAAAATAAAAATATCATGTTTTCGAAGATCTGTTTTTTTGTTGTAACCGCATCCTTATATATTATAGTCTTGGGCCGTAATAAATAGCAGGCCGATGCATAACATTTCAGATATTCACCACAATTCATCCGTAATGGTTCATTCCAATGTCAAAAAACAACAGGGTCATCACGCACCCGTTTATCCGCAAGGTGCATCAAACGATCATTGACCATGACATGCTGCCCAAAGGGTCATCCGTGCTTGCGGGGGTTTCCGGAGGTCCGGATTCCATGACCCTTTTGCATTCGCTGGCGATCTTATCCGATCATTTATCCATTCAGGTGGGCGTGGCCCATTTAAATCATCGCCTCAGGCCGGGGGCCGCGGATGAGGATGCGCGATTTGTTATGGAAGCAGCCCGGAAATATTGCGTTCCCTGCTGGATTAAATCCGAAGATGTCCGTAAAGCGGCTGAAAACACGGGACTGTCTTTAGAGGAAGCGGCAAGAGACGCCAGATACCGGTTTTTTCAGGAGGTCTGCCGGGAAAAAGGGTTTGATAAAATCGCGGTCGGACACCACCAGGAAGACAATGCGGAGCTGATACTGCTCTATCTGCTCCGCGGCAGCGGACCGGCCGGCATGAGCGGCATCCCGCCGGTGAGAGACAATATTGTCCGTCCCCTGATCCGGAGCAGCCGAACCGAAATATGCGAATTCCTGGCGTCGCAAAACGAGGCTTACCGCCTAGATGCGTCAAATTTTGATGAACATTTTCTGCGCAACCGGATCCGGCATCAGCTCATCCCGCTGCTTGTGAAAAAATACAACCCCAGAATATCGGAAACCCTCAACCGCCTGGGCGGCATTCTTCAGTCAGAAGAAAAGTGGATGAACCAGCTGATTGACCCGATCTTTGACCAGGCGGTGACAGACCGGGCAACCGGCCGGCTCATCCTGTCCTCGGCCCGGTTGATGCTTTTGCCGGCCGCCCCCCTGCGGCGGGTGGTGCGCCGGGCCATTTTTCAGGTGAAAGGCGACTTGCGGCGGATCGCGTTTTCCCACGTGGACGCGGTCATCCACCTCATCGCTCGTGACAGGATGGATGGACGGCTGGATCTCCCGGACCGGATCCGGGTATCCAGACAGGCGGATCAACTGATTATTACAAAAGAAAAAGATCCTTTACGTCAGAGAACCGCCGCTGGCCGCCTGCCGCCGGGCCTGAACTATGCGTACACCTTATCCGCTCCATCCTTTAACAAGGAA
>DAIEHU010000008.1 GCA_027353395.1 Desulfobacteraceae bacterium | reverse complement strand
CCTTACCAAACTTTATGATCTGACATTCAATATCCTTAAGGCGACCATTCTTCCCCGTAAAGAAGGGATCATGGTGATTGAGCTGACAGGTCTTAAAAAAAATTTCAAGGACGGCATTCAATATCTGAAAGACCAGGGCGTGATTGTCAAAAATGCGTCCCAGGAAGTCACGCGCGATGAAGATAAATGCATTCATTGCGGCGCATGCACGGCCGTATGTCCGACTGCGGCCCTGTCCATCAGCCGCCCGGATATGCATGTGGTGTTTGACAAGAAAAAATGCAGCGTTTGCGAACTCTGTATCCGGGCATGCCTGACCCGGGCGATGAAAATACAACCGACAACTGAAATCTTTTTTGAATGATGCCGGAAATCGCTGTTGCCGTCAGCGGAGGCATTGATTCTCTGGCAGCGGCTTATCTCTTGAAAAAACAGTATGGCCGCAACATTATCGGGTTTCACTTTCTGACCGGCTATGAACATACCCATACGGATTATTCGCAGGTTCCGGCTGTTTCACCAAATCCTTTAAACCCATTGCAGAAAAACGCGCCGCCGCGTGTTTTTGATCCCCCGAATCATCATCCCATTCAGCTCGTGGCAAATCAACTGGATATACCAATAAAATTATTTGATTGCCGGGATACGTTTCAACGGCAAATTGTTGATTATTTTGTCCGCGCCTATAAAGCCGGCGAAACCCCCAACCCTTGTATGATATGCAACCAAAAAATTAAATTTGGTCTGGTATTCGATGAAATCCAGAAAATGGGAATCCCGACGCTCGCCACCGGCCATTATGCAAAACTCATGCGGGAAAACGGCATCACGCATATTCACAAAGGCGTTGATGCCATTAAGGATCAATCTTATTTTCTTGCTTTTTTAAAGCCGGAAAAACTTCCCTTTATCCGGCTTCCTTTGGGCGATTTAACCAAACGTCAAGTTATTGATTTCGCCATGTCCCATAGATTATCCCCGATGTCCGCCAAGGAAAGCATGGATATCTGCTTTATCCCGGATAACAATTATGCTGGATTTATCGCTTCAAAACCGCATTTTTCCGCGGCATCAGGCCCGATTGTCGATAAAACGGGGGGTATCCTTGGAACCCATAACGGCCTTTATCAGTTCACTATCGGCCAAAGGCGCGGCATTAACTGCCCGGCGGCGGCCCCCTATTATGTGACGGGCATAGACACGGTCAGAAATCGCCTGATTGTCGGATTTAAAGAAGATGTTTACAAAATGGAATGCTCCATTGACGCTATCAACTGGTTTATCCCGCCGCCATCCGCCCCATTAAAAATCGCCGCCCAAATCCGATATCGTCATCGCCCGGTGGAAGCCATGCTGTTTCCGTCCACTGGAGCGGATTCAGCTATCCTGCGTTTCAAAGAACCTCAAGCAGCCGTTACACCCGGACAGGCGGCTGTTTGTTACAACGACGATCAGCTTATCGCCGGCGGATGGATTCATGGATAATAACACGCGCCCTTTCAATCACCGTACCGTTAGCGTTACGACGCTTGGCTGCAAGGTCAACCAGGTTGAATCCGAATCTCTCTGCGCTGAATTGCAGAGCTTCGGCTGGGATATTTCAAATGAAACCAAGCCAGCCGGCGTATGCATCATCAATACCTGCACGGTTACCCAGAAAGCTTCCATGCAGTCCCGTCAAGCCATTCGGCGGGCGATCCGGGAAAATCCCGGATCGGTTATCGTCGCCACCGGATGTTACGCCCAGTCCGAACCCCTGGAACTGCAAAAAATCGAGGGTCTTGATTTTATTATCGCCAATTCGGACAAGCACCGAATTGCCCAGGTGGTGACTGAGGCAGGAAATTTTGACGCAACTTCCTTAAAACCGGTGGTACTTCATCATGATATCCGTCTTGAGCGGTGTTTACACCCTGCCGGAGCCTCTATCGTCAGCCATCGCACCCGGCCGTTTATCAAAATTCAGGATGGATGCGATCACTTCTGTACCTACTGTATCGTGCCGTATACCCGTGGCCCCAGCCGCAGCCTGCCGCCGGACGCTGTAATGGCGGAAATCTTCAATCTGCCGGCGGATAAAACCCATGAAATTGTCCTTACCGGCATTCACATGGGGCGATACGGCATGGATTTTTCTCCACCTGTTTCTCTCGTGGATTTGCTAAAACGAATCCACGAGACGTGCCGGATCGGACGCATCCGGCTCTCTTCCATTGAGCCGGTCGAATTCACAGATGATTTATTACATTTTGCGGCCACATCCCAGCGCGTCTGCCACCATTTTCACATCCCGCTGCAAAGCGGCGACGCAGACATATTAAAAAAAATGAACCGGTCTTATGATCCTGAATTATTTATTAAATTGATACAAAAAATTCATGCGTCCATCCCGGATGTTGCCATCGGCGTGGATGTTATGGTCGGTTTCCCCGGAGAGACGGACACAGCATTTAATAATACATATCAATTGCTGGAAAGACTGCCGGTCGCCTATCTCCATGCATTTCCTTTTTCTCCTAGGCCAGGAACCCCAGCCAGCCAGTTTCCCGGCCAAATTGACAATGACGTCATCAAGGCAAGACGCAATCGATTATTGACGCTGGGCATAAAGAAAAAATCCGCATTTTACCATCAAACCATCGGCAAAACCCTTGTGGTGATGGTGGAAAATAAACGGGATAACGCCACCGGCCTTTTAACCGGCGTCAGCGGCAACTATGTGCGGGTTCTTCTGGATGGAGACGATCACCTGAAAAATCGGCTGCTCCCATGCCGGATTATAGAACCATTAGGCAACAAAACGGTTCTGGGCAAAGCCGTCTGCTGAATCCATTATATGGCATGGCATTTTTTGATTACCTTGGCATCGGCATATAATATATCAATAATTCAACCCAATAAGGCCATCATGGATCAAGAAGAAACCAAAGACACCCATCTTTTTACCATTTCCGAACTGGCGGACGAACTGGACATCAGCACCCGTGCCATCCGGTTCTATGAGGAAAAAGGGCTGATTCTGCCCGAACGGACCAAGGGAAACCATCGGGTATACAGCAAACGGGACCGCACCCGTTTAAAACTTATCCTCAGAGGCAAGCGGCTGGGATATTCTTTAGAAGAAATTTCTGAAATGATCGGGCTTGCGAACTTCAACATGGATGAAACCGAACAACTCAAAAAAACATACGCCTACGGCAAAAAAAAACTGCGTGAGATCAATGAACGGATGCTGGAGCTGCAAATTCTAAAGGAAGATCTGCTGGCCATTCAAGCGAAAATATCCAACCGGATGGATGCGCTTAACATCCACGCGACCAAGAAAAGATCCTGATATATTCTAAAAAAGGTGAGGAAACAATGTCGATTATTGAATGGGAAAAAGATGAATCGGTTGCGGTTATTCAATTAAACAACGGCGAGAACCGTCAAAACCTGGCATTTGCAAAAATAATGGCCCAAGTGCTGGATGAAATAATCGCAAATCCGGAAATTGACGCCGCCGTCATCACGTCAACGGATAAAAAAAGCTGGTCTCTGGGCGTGGATATCGACTGGCTGGGCAGGCAGTTTCAGGACCAGGCCTTCGATAACATCAAGCAATTCATGTACGGTATGAATGAGGTGTTTAAAAAACTGCTGCTGCTGCCGGTCCCGGTCATTGCCTCCATCAACGGGCACGCCTTCGGCAATGGGGCTATCCTGTCGTGCGCGTGTGATTTCCGGTTCATGAAGGCGGACCGCGGGTATTTCTGTTTTCCGGAAGTCGACCTTGGCATTCCGTTTTTGCCGGGGATGATCGCTTTTGTCCGGAAAACCCTCCCGGAGTATCAGTTCAACCTCATGAAACTGACAGGGAAAAAAGCCGGAGCCGTAGAGCTTGCCGAGCATCATGTGATTGAAAAAGCCTGCGCCAACGCGGAAGAAGTACTTGCGGAATCCCTATCCTTCGCAAAAACCTTTCACAAAAAACGCGGGATATTTAAAGAGCATAAAAAACGCATGCATCAACATATTATCCAGGTGATGGACACGGAAGACGCAAAATACATCGAACCGCTGTTTTTAATGATTCCGGATTAACCCCCTGCCGCCCTTATGCGCCTGAACTTAACCCGGTTGAGCATTTATGGGACAAATCGCGGGAAAAAAGCTTTGGAAATGTTGTGTTTGACAGCCTGGATGTCCTTGAGTCCCATTTGGAAGTTTCTTTCCGAAAAATGGCGCACAACAAGGAACAAGTTTATTCAATCGTGGCATGGCCGTGGATTATAAATTCATTTCAAAAACCTATCCGTTCCATCACAATTTCTGATAGTTCACAAACCCTCAGTGTCTTTTCCAGATTTTCCACCTTCACCGCGTCTTCGAGCATGACTGCGCAGATAGGGCAGGCCACGGCCAGAACCAATGCGCCGGATGCCACCGCTTCCCTGACCCGGACCCGGGCCGGTGTATCATCCCCACCGGACAGCAGATCCGTGAAGAAATTGCCGCCCCCGCCGCCGCAGCACAGGGCGTTTTTCCGGTTCCGGTCCATTTCAACCAGTTTCATGCCCGGAACAGCCCGGAGAATCATGCGGGCTGATTCATAATCCGTGTTGTGACGGCCCAGATAGCAGGGGTCGTGAAACGCCACCCGGATTTCCGGCAGGTCCGTTTTAAATTTGAGATTTTTCATGGCAAACGCCAGAGCCTGGGTGTAATGAAACACCTGTTGCTTCCCGCCCAGACCCGGATAATCATTTTTCATGGCGTTCAGGCTGTGGGGGGACAGGGTAAGGATTTTTTGGACCCCCAGGCGGTTCATCTCCTTTATGTTATGGGCCGCCAGGTCTTCAAACAAGGCGGTTTCACCCAAAGACCTGACATCATTGCCGTCCGAGCGGAAATCGCCTGAAAGCACGCCGAAATTCACCCCGGCCAGTTGCAGAAGCCGGGCCACGGACCGGGCGATTTCCTGACCGCGCGGGTCATAAGCCGTCACGTCATCGGCGAAAAACGCATATTCCTGATCTGAAAACAAAGGGATATCAGCTCCTTCCGCCCATCCTGACCGCTGTTTGCCCGGTTTCCCGTAAGCATTGCCGTGATTCTGGATTTTTGTCAACAAATCCCGGACCATCGGCGGTGCGACACCTTCGTCGAGGAACGCCTCCTTTCCGGCGGTAAACGCCAGCAGGAGCCGATCCTTGAATTCCGGAAACGCGCAATGGGCCACGCAATTTCCGCAAGCTACGCAGGAAAACAGAATGTCCGCAAACCGAGGGCCAGCCGCCACTTTCCCGTCCAGCCAGGCCCGCAGCAGCCACATGCGGCCGCCCGGCGCATAGGTTTCAAACCGGAAAGCGAGGTAAGACGGGCAGTTGATATCCACATAATTGCCCGGCAGTTTGCAGTACCCGCACCGGAAGCACCTGTGAAGAATCTCTTCATGTTCCATGTTATTTCTCCCAATTTCCCGGATTCATAATTCCGTTCGGGTCCAGCACGGAGCGGATGCGGCCCATCAGCGCAAAGGTCTCCGGATCCATTCTCTCGATAATCTGACGCTGGACGGGCATCTCCGCTTTCCAGGGGATACCGCCCATGTTGATAGCCGCCTCGTTCGTGGCTTCCAGGGCCAGGGATGCCCGGCGCACGTCATCATCATCGGCCCGGTTAAACGCATAAGCGAAAAAGAACATCATGGCATGCCCTGCTCCGATAATCCGGGCACCCAGGGAATAACTGACCTGGAACTTTTCGGCAATGGCAAGCCCTGCCCGGTAGGCTTCCGGAAAATGCTCGATAGCCATCATTGCGCCCACATATTCAAATCCCCCCCCTCTGCGGAGGTCGGCGAACCGGGCCAGATCCGGGGACGGGACTTTTAAAAACCGGCCCTTCTGGGTCGGCGGCAGGGGCAGGAACCCGGCGGTTTTCTGATCAATATAATGTCGCACGGATGCCTGGAGCAGGTTGCGTTTAAACGTCAGTTCCTTTTTCGAGTGGGCGCCAAAAGCGATGTTGATGTGCAGAAATCCTTTGGCCCAGTCGGGTTTCGGGGTCATCCACGGGGTCATGTCTTCGGCCACTTGCACGCCGGTCAGCCGGGAAATCACGTCCGGCATGGCGTCCGCATCCTCACACACAAAAATCAACATATCGTTAAAGGCGTAGTTGGGAAACAGCTTGATGCCGAGTTTTGTCACAATGCCCGTGGTGCCGGCCCAGCCCAGAAACAGGCCGGAGAGGTCCGGCAGAGGTGAACGGCCAAACCAGTCCGGGGACACGCTGCATGATCCGGTCCGGATGATTTCGCCGGTGGGGAGCACCACTTCCATACCCGTGAGCATGTCCGAATGGGAGCCGCCCAGCAGCGACAAATGCCCGGACCCATGAATGCACATATTCCCGGCCATGGTGGCGATGGGGGGCGCATCGGGCATGGAATGCTTCAAACTCGGATGGTGTTTTTTTAAAAATGCCTGGAGCATGCCCTGGGATGCGCCGCCTTCCACCACCGCATACCGGCTCATGGGGTTGACCGCTATAATCCGGTTCATGCGCTTCATGTCCAGGATAATACCGCCCCTCAAAGCCCGGGTCAGGCCGGACAGCACCAGCCCTGCGCCCATGGGCACCACCGGGACTTTCAGTTCACCCGCCAACCGAACGATTTGCGCCACTTCTTCGACTGTTTTGGGCAGGGCCACGGCATCGGGATACGCCTGCGGCATCGTGCCCGGGTCCATGGAATACAGGTACAATTCTTCGGCAGCGCCGGATACAAACCGGGAGCCGACAATTTTTTCAAGTCTTTGAATAAGTCCCGATATCATATTATTCTCCCAGGGCCAGTTGAACCAGATCACTCACCAGAATCGGCATCAGGCCGCGCTCCGCCACTTCCATGCCAAGGGTAGCCATACAGAACGGGCAGTTGAACACACAATAGGCCGCGCCGGTTTTCTGCATGTCACTGATGTTTTTCTCCACCAGTTCATCAGCCAGTTCGTCCCGCTGATGGGCCCGGGGAACCCCGCCGCAGCACAGGGCCTTTTGCCGGTCATATGTCCGGGGAACCCGCTCGACCCCGATTTTTTTAAAAATTTCATCAAGAACTCGGTCAGTCTCGGGCGACAGGCGGTTGGAACAAGGCCGCTGGTAGGCGATTTTCTGGTTCAGGGGATTGATGCGGCCTGAAAGCGTGTCTAAGCGGCGGTTGATATAATCGAACAAATGAACCGGCTTAAACGGCACGGAAATACCATAGGCTTTGGCGACACTGGTATACGTGCCGTAGCATTCATCATGAAAACAGACCAGTTCATTTGTTTTGGCGTCACCCATATAAAACGCCATGATTTTGCCGATGGCTTCCGGCACCCGTTCCTGGATCACGGAATTTCTGGCAAAATGCAGCCACATGATATTGCAGAAAATATCCGTCCCCACAATGGTGGAGGCATTCTCGAACAACCGGCCCCGGATGCAGGCGGTGAGCATCGGAAACGCGCACATGTCCACCACCGGCGCGGTCACGGCTTTTTTCTCAATCCGCCCCTTGGGGGCCATCATGCGAAGCTGTTCTTCCAGAATGGGCCGGGGCGCGGGCAGCAGGCCTTTTTCCTCCTGACGCTCCACCAGAAGATAAAAAGGGTTGTTGTCATACGGGCAATATTCCTGGCACGCATAACAGGTCAGGCACTCATGGAGCACCCGGCTGTCCCGGCCCTCGTTGATGCTCAATTTTTCGGTTCTGGCGTCATCAATACCGCAAAAATTGAGATACTGGCATTTCATGAGACAATCAATGGTTGTGCAACCGGCGCATAATGCGGGATCAAAGGCTATTGGTTTCACGGGCGACCTCCGGCAGGATTATGGGTATTTGCTTATAAATATATACGGACAGGAACGGATGCAAGCTTTTTTAGGAGCATGGAAGTTCAGGCTATCGGTTAAAGGGGGAAAAAACAGCGGGTCGATCTTTTTAGCGATTTATTCCCCCCGCCAGAACCGCCGCGCCCAGCGCGCCATTCACCTGGGCATGGGGGGATACCCGGATCACGGTCTCAAGCTTGATCTCCAGAGCCCGCACCGCGCCGATATTTTTGGCCACCCCGCCAGTCATCATCACCGGCTCCGTCACCCCGACGCGCTTGGCCAGGGCCGCAACCCTGGACGCCACGGATTCATGTATCCCGGCAATGATATTTTCGCGGGTTTCACCCTTGGATATCAGGGAAATCACCTCTGATTCGGCAAACACCGTGCAGATGCTGCTGATTTTCGCGGCTGCGCCGCCTTTCAGGGACAAATCGCCGAACCCGTCCAGATCCACTTCCAGGGCCCGGGCCATGACTTCCAGAAACCGGCCGGTGCCGGCGGCGCATTTGTCGTTCATGGCGAAATCCACCACCCGGCCGTTTTCGTCAATGCGGATCACCTTGCTGTCCTGGCCCCCGATATCAATTATGAACCGGACCGAGGGATCGATAAAATGCGCGCCCGCCGCATGGCAGGTGATTTCGGTAATGGCCTTATCGGCAAGCTCCACGCTGTTTCTGCCGTAACCGGTGGCGATAATGGCGTTGATCTTCTCCCTTGTGATGCCGATTTCGGCCATCAGTTCATCCAGCACGGCCTGACCGGCCTGACGGGAGTTGTATCCGGTGAACAGCACTTTGGCGCCCAGAATTCGCCCGTCTTCCAGGACGGCGGCTTTGGCGGTAATGGAGCCGATATCGATGCCTGCGGTGATCATCTGCGCTTATCCTTGGTTCTCTATTTTTTAATCGTTTCCATAAAGGCATCGATCCGGGTCTCGATCTGGCTTTCGCTGAAGCTCCGCTCGTCCACCATATCGGCCTCGATGATGAGGGTTGGAACTTTGAGTTCCCGCATCACCATCTGCTGAAGATCATACTGGCCCAAAGAATAGGGTTTGCAGCTCCGGTTGGAATGCATGACCAGCCCGTCCACGTCATATTTTTTGATGAGTTTTTTCAACGTCTCAAACATAATGTCTAAAGACACATTAATATAAACGCTCGAATAGGCAATGGCACCGGTTTCGATGAAATTGTTTTCATCAATCAGATCCATGACGCCGCTCCATGCCGACGTGTAGGTGTCGGCCACCAGGCAGGCCTGGTGATCGGCGAACTTGTCGGATAACCATTTGGTCCGGTACCACACCGGCAGATTGTCCCAGAGCAGCCGGTATTTCTCGTTGGGCACCATACTGATGCCATCCTTGATGCGCTGCCGCATTTCCGCCAGCAATTGCTGGTAATAATCCACGGCGATCTTCGTGCCGCGAAGGGTCACAATGAGGGCCAGGTGAAAAAACGCATCAAACGCCGTCATGGGCGCGGGCTTGTGGGCGGTTGTGTCCAGGACTTCCTGCCAGAGCCGAAGGCCATGGACCGCCAGACGGGACACCTCGTTCATGCGCTCAAAATCCATTTTTTTACCGCATTGTTTTTCGAGGAACGCAATATACTCGTAGGTCTGCTGCACCACGTATTTTCTGGAGGCTTCGGAAAAACGGGCATGGATAAACGGGGTATCCAGAATAAACAGCGGCACATGATAAAACCGGGCCGTCACCTCATACCATTTGAGCACCGTGCCGCAAATATTGTTGCAGCACACCAGAAAATCAGGGCGCGGCAGCCCGCCGATGGGCCCGCCATCAGTGACGGAACAGGCGATATCGGACCGGGCATAGGAACACAGATCCCTGGAATAACCCATTTCCTCGGCTTTTTCACACAGACCCACCCCCATTTTGGATGCTCCCACCATGGCCCCGTGATTTTCCGGATAGACCGGAATCACATCCATGGCGATCAAAAACTCCACCGGGCCGCCGCTGGTGATCCACGCCACCTTTTTGCCGTTCTCGCGGGCGGTCTTGGCCTCGATATAGTAGGTGGTCATGATTTCTTTCATTTTGCTGACGGATTTGATTTTCCGCCGTTCTTTTTCCGGGTCTTTGGCTGTCGACTGATCGGCCATATGTCCTCCAAATAAAATTCTTTAATTGAGCATATCTACAAAAGTCTCGAACCGTGTCCTGAGCTGGGCGTCCGACGGAAGCTGGGCCTCCACCTCCAGCAGAATATTCGGGACACCGGCATCGTCTAAAAATTTTTTCAGATACGGATAATCAAAGGAATGGGGATCGCAGAATTTCAGAAACAGGAATATGACGCCGGATGCTTTTTGGGCTTTCGCCAGATGGACCAGATTTTCCCCCCTTGCCGTCACGTCCAGATGCTTGGCCGGACAGACCATCCTGGTGATGTAGCGATCGCTAATAGCCTCGATGGGGTCGATATTTTCCTCAATCTGCTCTTCAAAATACCGGGTGCCAGTGCATAAATCGTCCCATATCACCTGCGCGCCGGATTCCTCAAGAACGGTGTAGATATCCGGATGGTTGCAGATACCGCCGGAAAGTATCACCCGGCGGCCGGTATTAGACGGCATGGCTTTGACTCCGGCTTTTAGTTCATCCCGAAGCGTGTGCAGAAGCGGCGGCAGTTCATCCCGGTCCATAATCATGGACGCCTTAACGACATGATAAAGGTCTCGGGCGGAAATGATGGATGGATCAGCGCTTCGCATCCGGTAAATATCGCCTAATGTTCGACGAATATCATTATATACGGTGATGGCATGGCGCAGACGTTCCGGGGTGATTTGAACCCCAAGGGCGGTTTCAAGGTCCGTCTTGCATCCAGCGAGCACATCGATCATATAGGTTCGGGCGCTTTTCGTGTCCAGCTTTACCGGGAGCACCACATCAATATGAAACGGGAAACCGGCATTTAAACGCCAGATGTCGGACAGGCGCTGGATGGAATCGCAGGTATGGGGAAACACCGCCCCCGCCAGAAAAGATAAATTCCCTCTCAGCGCGTCTTCCAGGCCGCCCCGGACCAGGGAACAGCAATAGGATTGCAGGTGTTTGTCGGCAAGGGAAATATCCTCTTTTGTGCCGAACAAGCGGAACGGCACACCGCCAGCCGCATAAATCAGTTCTTCGGGCGTGTACGTGCAGAAATTCCCGACCACGGGCTTTCCGGTCTTTGCCTGAATGCTGGCCCCATAGGCATACGGATCGGCTGCCGCCGCTTTAAGTATTTCGAATGCGTCCATAAATTACCCCTGTGGTTATAGATAATGCAATGATGGGTCAAATGAAACTGAGTTTTTCATCCAGGATAAAAAACAACGGAATCGGATAACAAACGCCATTCACTGTTTAAAACCGATGCCCTTCAAGTGTCAAGAAAGAAGAACGCTCGTTCGCATTTCCACACCCGGATTTTCTGCAAATACAATGCGCTTCCTGACGCCACTTTTCCGTCCTGGGCGCATGAAAAGTCTGTCCGGATAATGGATTTTTCTATCCTAACATTCAAATACGGGTAATTCCGTAATGAAGAATTGCTATTTTTTTGTAAGGTAATCCTTACAAAAAGAATTAACTCCTTGACAAACAAGAATTATGTATGAATATATAGTAAAAACTTGTGATATAAACTATCATCAGTGCAACACAAATAACTTTTTAAATAAAGAGGCCGCCATGAAAGACAGAAAAACAAATAGTGAATTGATCATTGATACACTTCGAACCGGGGACGCTTTGCGTTCACCTGATATTACAGCCAGAGTGTCGGAGCTGGGGGGCAAGGAAGTCAAAATACAGGACGTCGCCAGCATTCTCGCAAAACTAAGCAACAGCGCAAAATGTGATCTGGGTTATCTGATATCAAAACAGAAAGGCGAGCGGGGTTTCGTTTACAGTCTTGTTAAAGAAGCTGAGAGTCTGGAGCCCGAACAAATCTACGACCTGACCCGAAAAACCGGAAAAGACCGTTTTACCATCACTGACGCCGTAAAAAAAGAGCCGGGCTTAAAAAAATACCTCAAAGCCGCGAAAACCGGTCAGACAGAGAAAAGAGCGGGATATCGGAAAGCAAAGCCCGGGCTTCCATCAGCAAAGGGAATGGAAGTATCGGATTCCGCGATGAAAGCAACTCTTGCCGAGTTCATGAAAGAGATTATTTATCAGGGCGGTTTAAATGTGAATGTAAATCTTACCGTCCATTTCAAAGGCATGGCATAGGAATTTCAGCCAGCCTGATACAGAAATATTGTTGAGACACAATAAACGAACCGCTGAATGCCGCAGGATTTATCAAATGGCATTCGGCGGTTTTCGTTTTTTCTCCGGTTCTTTTTCTTTTTTTTAACTATTCCGAAGGGATACATGATCAGTCCGCTAAAAAAAATTGAGCTTCTTGCGCCTGCGGGCAATTTTGAAAAGCTAAAAACCGCCATTCATTATGGCGCGGACGCGGTATATCTGGCGGGCAGAAATTTCAGCTTAAGAAATTTTTCCGGCAATTTCGCCACCGACGAAATGGCTGATGCCATAGCTTTTGCACATAATAACCACGTGAAGGTTTATGTGGCTTGCAATATCTACCCTCGGACCCGGGAAGCTACGGCTATCGCTGATTTCCTGGCAGCCATTGGGAATATAGGCCCGGATGCGGTCATCATCGCCGACCCCGGCGTCCTCATGATGGCCAGAAAAAGCATACCCCATATTCCGATTCATCTCAGCACCCAGGCCAATACCACCAGCCGGGAGACGCTGTTGTTCTGGGCCTCCCAAGGCGTCTCCCGGATCAATACGGCAAGGGAGCTGAGCATTGCGGAAATCAAGGAAATGGCCGAGGACGCCCCGCTTGAGATTGAAACGTTCGTGCACGGGGCCATGTGCATTTCCTATTCCGGCCGGTGCCTGCTGAGCAGTTTTATGGCGCACCGGGACGCAAACCGGGGCATGTGCGCCCATCCCTGCCGGTGGCGCTATGCGGTGGTGGAGGAACTGCGGCCCGGTATTTACATGCCCCTTGCCGAAGACGACCGGGGTTCCTATATTTTCAATTCCAGGGATCTGTGCATGATCGACCATATCCCTGAAATGATTGGCGCGGGCATCCATTCACTTAAAATTGAAGGCCGCATGAAAGGCTTGCATTACCTGGCTGTTGCGGTTAGAACCTATCGTCAGGCCATTGACTGCTATTACGCCGCGCCGGATGCCTATATTGTGCCGGACGAATGGCGCAAGGCATTATCCGGCATTACGCAGCGGGGATACTGCACGGGGTTTTATTTTAATAACCCCGGCCATCAAAGTCTCGATTACACGCAACAACCTCCGGACGACACCCCGAAATTTGTGGGAAAAATCATTAAAAAAACCGGCCCCAACCACCTGACCGTTGGGGTGAGAAACAAAATTTACGCTGGTGACGCCATTGATATTCTGACCGGCGCGGGACCGACTGAATCTAACCGGATCGTAAAAATCCTGGCCAATACCGGTGGAGAAACTCCAGTGGCCCAGCCCAACGACACGGTCACCCTTGAAATCGAATGGCCTTCGGCCTGCACATCTAATGACATGATTCAACAAAATGGAAAACAGACAGATAACAACATATCAAATCGATGATCTTCTCATCACACCGGAAAACCAGGGCGCGGACCATTACGCCAAGATCAGTTACCCGTTCCGCTATGGCCGGTTTTCTGAAATCAAATCAGGGAATTATACGTTTCAGTTTAATTTAAACGGCGAGATCAAGACCATTCAGGGCCGGGGCGAGGGGTGGCTGGACGCATCGGAATGGCTGAAACGCACCGCCGGGAACGACTGGGTATATTTTGCGGCAGGCGGCTACACCGGGGCATTCGATTTTACCGGTGAATATTATGTTCCCTGCCTGCCCTACGACAGCAACGGCATTTTCGGCCAGAACCGGTTTGAAAGCCAGGAAGTAATCCGGGCCTTTGAAATGTGGGATGACTTGCGGCGCAGATTAACCGCTCTGGAAACTTCTCGCCTGCCTGCCCCGGTGAAAGGTCTCATCCGCCGGATAACGGACATGAATGAGGAAACCCTGGACCTGCGGGCCCGGCTCCTGCATGACATTATTGGCGGACCGGTTTCCGTGCTGCCGCCGGATGCCCGGCATGTGGAATACGATGTGATTCCCCTAACCATCGCCGATGGATGCCTTTACAACTGCGGATTCTGCCGGGTCAAATCCGGCAACGGTTTTAAAACACGAAAAAAAAACGATATCATCCGCCAGCTCCATGACCTGCGCGATCTCTACGGCGACGACCGGTTCAACTATCATTCCCTGTTTCTGGGCCAGCATGACGCCCTTTTCGCAGGTGCCGATCTGATTGAATTCGCGGCCCGGCAGGCGTTTGAGATACTGGAATTTGGCCGTTCGTTTATGAAAGACCCGAAACTGTTCCTGTTCGGCTCTGTCGACGCCCTTCTCCGGGCCGATGACGCGCTGTTTGAACGGATCAACGCCCTGCCCTTTGAATCGTTCATTAATATCGGCCTGGAATCCGCGGACCCGGAGACGTTAAAACAGATTGAAAAGCCCCTGAACCGGAAAAAAATCATCCAGGCGTTCAATAAAATGATGGATGTCAACAGACGGTTCCCGAAAGTGGAGATTACCGCCAATTTTCTCTATGGCGCGGACCTGCCGGACACTCATCTGCCGTCGATTCTGGAACTGGCCCGCAACAGCCTGGACCATTTTCACAGCAAAGGCGCCATTTACCTGTCGCCCCTGGAAAATATCGGCTCCATACCGGAGATGAAAACCCGGTTATTCGATCTCAAAACCCTCTGCCGGCTTCCGGTTTTTTTCTATCTAATCCAGCGGTTGTGAGCAGTTACCATCAATCCTTGATAACCAGCTCCTTTGCCTGCTCGAACTTTTCATTAACTGCAAGACTCATGGCTGATGCTTCCTCAATCAGGACGGCAACCCGCGCCAGGTGGTTCTGCCGGGCCTGATCCGCCCACCCCTGATAAGTTTTTGCATGATCATCATTGTGCTTAATCCAGTGATCCAACAATTTGATCATTTTGTCCGGGAACGGCATTTCAAGCGGACCATGGTCGTTATGGTTATGATCGTGGTGATGATGGTCGTGATCGTGGTGGCTCATGGAAATTTTTCCTTTTGTTTATTTTATGGTCTCGTAAAAAATCAATTTCTGAACGGCATTATCCCGATGGTTAATGATTTGGTATTGAATTTTCCGCCATCTTCAGGCAAGAATCAATAAAATGCAACAGGCAAATCATTTTCCATCAAAGGAGAACCCTCCTATGGCAAAAACGACTCCCCCCAGCGGTCTTCATGATCATCAGGCCTCGGAGAAAGAACTCCGCCATGCATTTGAAAAAATCCCGGCGCCCATTCCCGTCTATCTGTTTTCCCAGCCGGGCAAAAACGATGTTTTTTCCGATACGGCCAGAAAGACCATCCGGTTGTTTAGCCAACTGTCGGACAAAATCGTTTTCCATGACCATCCTCTGGATCATAAACTTGCCAAAAAATGGAAGGTGGAACACTCGCCTACCATCCTGATCGACCCAGATCATTACCATATCCGGTGGCTGGGTGCGCCTTTAGGCGAAGAAGGCCGCATTTTTGTGGAAGCCCTGCTGCTGACCGGATTCAGGCAAAGTACGCTACGCGGCCAATCCCTGAAAGTCATCCGGCAGATTAAAGAAAATCGGGACATCAAACTGTTTGTGAGTTTTTCCTGCCCTTATTGCCCTCAGCAGGCGACGCATGCCCTGAAGGCGGCGGTGGAGCGGCCAGATCTGATTTCGCTGACAATTATAGACACACAGGCCAACCCGGATCTGGCCCGGAAATATGACGCCCAGTCCGTGCCCCAGACTTATGCCAATGAAATCCTGATTGCTTTAGGCGCCCAGCAGGAAGAGCTGTTCATGCTGTCGCTTCAGAAACTGGAGCAGCAAACCCTGTTTATTCCGGACGAAGACACCGAAGAAGTTAAAACCGATCTGGTGATTGTGGGCGCAGGCCCCGCCGGCCTGTCCGCCGGGATATACGCAGCCCGCAGCGGGCTCAAATCCGTGATCATCGAGCGCGACGTCATCGGCGGCCAGGTGGCCACCACGCCCGTTGTGGAGAACTATCCGGGACTGACCCAGATCGGCGGCAAAAATCTGGTGGAAATCATGGCGGCCCACGCCCTCAAATATGTGCAGATTTTTCTGGGCGAAGAGGTGATGGAAGTCACCAAAGGGCAGCCCATGATCATAACCACCAACAAGCGCCGGTTCATCACCCGTTTCCTGCTGCTGGCCACGGGCGCGACCCACCGGCATCTGGACGTCCCCGGCGAGTCCCGTCTCTCCGGGCGGGGTGTCAGCTATTGCAGCACCTGCGACGGTCCCTTGTTTGCGGGGCTCAAGGTGGTAATGGTGGGGGGCGGCGACAGCGCAGTGACCGAAGCGCTTCATCTCCAGAACATAGGGGTGGATGTGACCATCGTCCACTGGACGGACAAGCTGGACGCCCAGCAGGTGCTGGTCCGGCAGCTCACAGAGAGCGGCATTCCAGTCCTCTACAACACCGAACTCAAGGAAATTCTGGGTGAAAAGTCGGTGGATGGGGTGTCCCTGTTCAACAGTAAAACCCAAAAAACCGAAACATTTCCGGTTGCCGGGGTTTTTGTCTCCGTCGGTTACCTGCCTGCAACCGACCTGGCCCGGAAAATCGGCGTGGCCATAACAAAGGAAGGATACATTAAGCAGAAAGAGTACCGGACATCCGTTGCGGGGATTTACGCCGCAGGCGATGTGACGGGAGGGTACAACCAGATCGTCACCGCATCAGGGCATGGGGCGGAGGCGGCCCTGAAGATTTTTCACGACCAGCTTGCGGCGAAATAGAGTTTATAAGATTGATCTCCTTTCTGGTCGCAGGCATTATCCTGGGCTTTTCAGCCGGTGTCGCCCCCGGTCCCCTTCTTGCCCTGATCATCGCGGAAACCCTTCAGCACAATCTGAAGGCAGGAATAAAAGTTGCACTCTCGCCCATTATCACCGATCTACCCATTGTCCTTGTGACCTTATTTATTTTAACCAGGCTCGTCCATTCCCAAACTGTTCTGGGCGCCATTTCAATTTGCGGCGGTTTTTTTATTTTCTGGATGGGCTGGCAGAATATCCGCATCACCAGCGTAAACATCCAAATTGAAAGCGCTAAGAAAAATTCCCTCAAAAAAGGAATCATCGCCAATTTTTTTAGCCCCCACCCGTATCTGTTCTGGCTCAGCGTGGGTGCGCCCGCGACTGTCCGGGCCATGAATCACAGCATTTTCGCGGCCATGGCATTCATCGGGGGCTTTTATGTTTTTCTGGTCGGTTCCAAAATCGTTATCGCCATCATCGTCAGTAAATCGCGATGGTTGCTGGCCGGCCGCACATACATAGTCACCATGCGCGGCCTGGGGGGGGTCTTGATGGTTTTTGGGGCCTTGTTGCTTTATGACGGGTTAAAACTGATCCGTTGATTTTGGGAACTATTCCGCCACTGTTGATTGGTTTAGCCGCCCTTCATATTTGTCATATCTCGTTGTCATTAGGGAGACGGCGGGAAGACGATTTTATCTTTCTTTACGGCTTGTTATAATATTTTTTATATAACGCCACCGTATCCGGGACCGACCACGGGCGGCGGATGAGGTATTCGCGCACATGAATGGTGACCCACACCGCATTGTGAAATCCGGCTTTCTCCCATCGCCGGGTGGAAACCAGCGCGCCCCCGAACAGAAACGTCTGCTTTCCCAGCCGGTGCGGCCTGATGGACAACTCCACATCCTCCATCAGCGGAATGGCGGGATATAATCCCTGGTCGATCACCGGCTGTCCGCGGAAAAACTGCACCTGGTTCCCGAAGCTGATTTTTAAAAACACGGCCTGGAAATCATTGGCCAGCTCAAGGAGCCGGAACCAGAATTTTGACGAATCAAACCGGCACCCGGTGGACCCGCCGATGATTTCCGGCAACGGTTGAGCACGCTGATCATCCGGCCCAATATCCCTTTTTGCGCAACCGCGTCCGCATGGAGAATCGCCGCCACATCCCCGCAGGCGATCATGAAACCGGCCATAATCTGCCCGCCGCGCCCTCCCCCGCCGCCAAACGGCTTGCCATAAACGATCACCCTCGCCCCGGCCTGCCTCCCCCTATCAGCCGGGTCTGATCTTTGGAGGCCGCGTCCACAATGATAATTTTGCCCACACAGCGGCGCCCGGAAATCGACCGGATACATCGGGGAATATATTGTTCCTCATTCAGCGTGGGAATAATAACGGACACGGACCGGCATTTTGAAGACAGGTCAGCAACCCTGCGGCTTCGTCCAGGCATGCGGGACTCCGCAGCAAATAAAAACAGGAACGGGAGCATGGCTGTCATTCGCATCCACAGGGCAGGCCCTGTCCAATGGTCTTTATCGGATTGGTTACGGTTTTTTTCATGAGTATCGCTTTTTCCATAACGCTATTTGAAATGCCTTTTTTAATATATGGCGGCCTTTCATAATTCAATGGACTTTTGGAAATGACAGGGCATGTCCGCTGTTCCCGAAGCCATATCCACGGGTTTCCAAATACTTGTTCCACGCACCAGCTATTGATTTTATCAATTCAAATCCAAAAATATATATAAATTATCAATTTGATTAAACATTATCACCAATATTATATATCCGCATTACCCTAAAATTGTAAAAGGAGTCAAAATGAACGATAATTACAGAACCATGTGGAAAGACCTCGGGCTGGATCTGAATGCCCACGATATGCTGCTTGAAGTGCTCGGAAAAGGCTATACCGATATCTATCTGTCCCAGGGCGGCCGACCCGCTGGGATGGGGTATTTCGACTTTGTCATGAGCGAGGTGCATGGCCTCAGAATCAAGGAACTGCTGGACGAAAAGGCGGCGGGACGAAAAATCGTCGGCTCCTATTGTGTTTTTGTGCCGGAGGAGATCGTACTTGCGGCCAATGCGACGCTCGTGGGCCTTTGCTCCGGGGCGGAATTTGCGACGGATGCGGTGGAAAAGCTGCTGCCCCGCAATACGTGCGCGCTGATCAAGTCGTCTTTCGGGTTTAAACTTGGAAAAGTCTGCCCGTTTCTGGAATGCGCGGACATGATCGTGGGGGAAAACACCTGTGACGGGAAAAAGAAATCCTATGAAATTTTTAATGACCTGGTGCCGCAGCTGTATGTCATGGATTTGCCCCAGATGAAGTCATCCGCTGGAAAAGCCCTGCTGAAATCCGAATATGACCGGTTCAAGGAGGAAATGGAGCGACTGACCGGCGTCACCATCGATGCGGACCGGTTAAAACAGAGCATCGACCTGGTGAACGCCAAACGGAAAGCCATCCACCGGCTGTCCGTATTACGCAAATTCAACCCGGCCCCCATCTCCGGCCTGGATGCGCTTCTGGCCAATCAGGTGTCTTTTTACGACAACCCGGCCCGGTTCACGGAATCAGTCAATAAATTGTGCGATGAACTGGAAAACCGGGTGAAAGACAAAACCGGTCCATTTCCGGCCAACACCCCCCGCATCCTGATTTCCGGATGTCCCATGGCCGTGCCCAACTGGAAACTGCCATGGCTCATCGAGACTTCCGGCGCGGTCATCGTCGGCGAAGAGTCCTGCGTGGGGGAACGGGGCACGCGGAATCTGGTGAATACGAACGGCAATACCGTGGATGAACTCATGAACGCCATTACGGACCGGTATTTTGAGATCGATTGCGCCGTCTTTACGCCCAATCCGGACAGGTTGCAGCATATCCTGGAAATGAAAGAAGCCTACAACGCCGACGGCGTGATTCATTACGGGCTCCAGTTCTGCCAGCCCTATGCCATTGAATCCGGCCGGGTGGAAAAAACGCTTCAGGCGAAAAATGTTCCGGTTCTGTGCGTTGAAACCGACTACAGCCAGGCGGATGCTGCGCAGCTTAAAACCAGGGTGGAGGCATTTATCGAGATGCTGAAATAACATGGATCGAACAGGAGATATGTCGGATCATGATTAAGAAATCCACCCGAAACTTCTGGAAAATTCAGAAAGAGGGGGCCGGGGGAATCCAACGGGTCTTTAATATGATCCATGCGTATATGTACTATACGCTGTATGACCATTATGTCAGCAGCGCGCTTGTCGTGGTAAGGCTTTTGGGAAAATTACCAAAATTTATTTACAAAGCCGTTGCCATCGATTTTTTTGCCGCCCGGTATCATTGCAAAGTCCTGACCTATGAAAACGCCCGAAAACTCATAGCGATGGAAGAAAGTGTTGTCCTCCCCACTGAGGAATCCAAAAAAATTATTCCCTGGGAAATCGCCAACAAGCTGATTTTCAATCACAAGGATCATCTGGCCATTCTGGATTGCCCGTGCCGGCTGGATAAGAAAGATGCCGGCAAGAAATACTGCGCACCGATTCATACCTGTATTTTTATGGGACAAACAAGTGTGGATTTTGTGACCAGTCATATGCCGAGAATGCACGGCGAGCGGGTCACAAAGGAAAAGGTGCTGGATCTGCTGAAGGAGCAGCATCAGCGGGGCATGGTGTTTACCATCTGGTTCAAGGACGCAACGGGTTACCGCGGAGGAGTATTGTGCGCCTGCTGTTCCTGCTGCTGCGCCGGCATGGAAGTTGAGTTGCTGTCCCGTAAAAAAGGGATTGAAGGATTAAAACTGACGGCGCCAAGCGGATACTCGGTGGTAGTGGATTTAGCCAAATGCGCACTATGCGGGAAATGCGTTCAAATCTGCCCATATAAAGCCATGCAGATCATTGAATGTAATGGTGAAAAACAGTTGAAGCAGTCGATTGATCTGTGCATGGGATGCGGCGTATGCGTTGATTGCTGTCCCGATAACGCCATCTCTTTGAAAGTCGATCCGGACAAGGGCGAGATATTCGATGTGGGTGCTATTTTGCAACTATCGAGAATGCAAGCAGCCGCAACTTCAAGGAGGGCAAGTCAATGAGAATACAGCGATTGCTCGTCAGCTATGTACTCGTCATGCCTCTTTTTGCGCTCCTTTTGGTCGTGCTTCTGGTGATGTCCTGGACCATTGAAAAATACCAACTAAAAAAATAAAGGAACTCTCACCGGCATGGTTCACGACTGATAACGATCCAGACAACTTGAAGGCACCGTGAAGAGCTGTTTTTACACCGGACTTTCATATGTTTTCATATCCCGAATGCCGTATCGAATGATCCGGTGGTTGTTGGCCATTGTGTTTTTTTATTCCGGAGTTTCGAAACTGATTGATCCCAAAGCGTTTGCTGCCATCATTGACACCTATGGCCTGATTCCGGAAACGTGGGTGATGCCGGTGGCGGTCCTGCTTCCTTTGCTGGAAGCCGTGACCACCGCCGCGTTATTATTTCAATCCCAAATCATAGCGCTATCTTCGTTGGCTCGTCTTCGGCTCCGTCACCTCAATCCTCACCGCCTTGATATCATCTTTGATTTGGAAATGGAATTATGGGACGCCTGCGGCAGCCTGGAAATCATCACCGGCTTGCGGCTGGTGTTCCTGGCGATTCCCGAATACGGCATCCAGATGGGCTGGATGCGGATTATGGGTGTTTTGGGGCGGATGATCCGGAACATCGGGGGTTCAGCAGTCTTTGGGCGGCCCTTGACCTGGACATGTGATGGCTGCGGATATCGTTTATTTATATTTATGGCGGTATTGGCAAAAACATAATATAATCTCATCAACACAAAAAAAGATTGAATCCGAAATGAAAAAATCTCAACGGGTGGCCTGATGATGGTCGTATTTTTTCTGACCGTATGGGTGGCGATGCCGGTTCTGGCGATATCAATTAAATGTGATAGATAAAGGTGATGAAATGGAACTTCAGGACGCCGTCCGGGGGCGCAAAAGCATCAGACGCTTTAAGCCCCAAGCCGTACCGAAAGAAACCTTGAAAGCGGTTCTTGAACTTGCCGCCCGAGCGCCTTCGGCTGAGAATACGCAACCATGGGAATTTTATGTGCTGGCCGGGGAAACACTGGACAAAATCCGGGCGGACAATGTGGAAAAGATCAGAAATTTAGAAATGCCGCCTTCCGAAATGCACCATATCATGGTGGAACGGCCCAAGGGCAGCGTTTTCCGGGAGCGGCAGGTGGAAATCGGCAAACAGCTTTACGGCCTGATGGGTATCGCCCGCGAGGACAAAGCGGGGCGCGCCGCCTGGGTGGAAGAAGGGTTCCGCTATTTCAAAGCCCCTGCCGCCATCATTATCGTTGCTGAAAAACCCCTGCCCGTTGAAGGAACATATCTGGATGTGGGGGCTGTGATGCAGAACATCTGCCTTGTGGCCCTAGATTTCGGGCTCCATACCTGCATCGAAAACCAGGGCATCACCTATGCCGATGTGCTGCGCAAGCACGCCGGCATTCCGGAAACCAAACGTTTGATGGCAGCCATCGCCATCGGCTACGCCGATTGGGACTTTCCCGCCAACAAGGTGGAAAGCCGGCGGGAGCCCATCGATAACGTGATCACATGGTGCGGCCTTTAGGCAGCAAAGGGCTTACTTTCCTTTTTAAAAAATTGCAGCGGCCCCGCCAGCGTTTCCCATCCGCATTCATGGAACAGGCGCTTGCGGCTTGCAACGCTACCCCCCCTCTGCCCTCTTCGGTTTTCTCTTGCGTGTCCCTATGATTGGCGCCGACTTTGGCCCAGAACAGATTGGCCCCGGCCAGTCCTCCCAGGGTGCAGGATTCATGGGTGCAATTGCCGGTGACCAAACGGAGCATGCCCAGCCGGGTCACCGCCACAATCTGAGCCATTCGCAGTTCGGAAATCATACCGCGCTTTTCAATTCCATTGCCGGGAATGGGGATTCGTCTGGCCGCGCCGCTGAAAGCCGTGGAAGAGTTCGTCGCGAAGGTAAAGGTTCCGGCCGACTGCGGCGAGGTCATCGTAAACGAACTGCCACTGACCCCGGAGATCGACCCCATCATTTCATCGATGCCACCAT
>DAIEHU010000089.1 GCA_027353395.1 Desulfobacteraceae bacterium | reverse complement strand
CAGGAAAAATAGCAGTTATCCATATCATGGAATCAGTGGGCTTCGGCCCAGTCCCTTCCAACAGCCACGCTCACCTTCAGCGGCGCCTTCATCGCCCAGACGTTTTCCATGATATCCGCCGCCATTTTTTTGACGACCGCCATCTCCTCAGGAGGCGCTTCCAACACTATCTCGTCATGCACAGACAAGAGCATGGCGGTCCGCAGCCCCTTTTCCGCCAGCGCCGCATCCACCCGGATCATGGCCAACTTGATCAGGTCGGCGGCCGTGCCCTGAATTTTCGCATTCACGGCGTTGCGTTCGGCAAATCCTCGCAGATTGGCGTTCTGGCTGTTGATGTCCGGCAAAAACCGGATCCTCCCCAGTTCCGTGGAAGTCATGCCGGTCTGACGGGAAGTTTCAACGGTGGAATCAATAAACCGCTTCACCCCGGAATACCGGCTGAAATAATGGTCGATATAGGTTTTCGCCATTTTCTGGCTGATGTGAAGTTCTTTTGCCAAACTGAAAGCGCTCATGCCGTATATGATGCCGAAATTGATCACTTTAGCCTGCTGCCGCAAATCATTGGTGATCATGCCGGGCAGGGCCTGAAACACTTCCGCCGCGGTACGGGTGTGAATGTCTTCATCGTTCTGAAATGCATCGATCAGAATCTCGTCGCCTGAATAATGGGCCAGAAGCCGCAATTCAATCTGGGAATAATCTAAAGACACAAATGACCAGCCGTCTCTTGGGATAAACGCCCGGCGCACCTCCCGGCCCTCTTCGGTGCGGATGGGGATATTCTGGAGGTTCGGATTGGAGCTGCTGAGGCGGCCGGTGGCGGTGATGGTCTGATTAAAGGATGTGTGTACCCGGCCGGTTTCCGGATTGACCAGGTCAAAGAGCGCGTCCACATAGGTGGATTTGAGCTTGGAGAGCGTCCGGTGCCGCAGCGCCAGGGCCGGCAGCTCGTGGAGGTCCGCAAGAGTCGTCAGCACATCCACATCCGTGGAATAGGCGGTTTTCTTTTTGGTTTTTTTCTGCACCGGGAGTTTTAATTTTTCAAACAGGATGACCCCCATCTGCTGTGGGGACTGGATATTGAATTCCTCGCCCGCCACCGCGTATATTTGTTGCTCGATCTGCGCCAGTTGAAGGGAAAGGTGTTTGGATGTCTCAAAAAGCCGGTCCTTGTCTACCCGGATTCCGGTCATTTCCATGCGCATCAACACCGGAACTAGAGGCATTTCAACGGTTTCAAACAGACGGGTCAGGTTTTGGGCGGCAAGCAGCGGCGCGAATTTTTCGCATGCCATAAGGGTGATGTCCGCGTCCTCGCACGAATAGGGAACGGCCCGCTCAATCTCCACTTGGCTGAAATTCTTCATTTTTCCATCCTCACCGGTGGTCGCCTGCTCATAGGAAATCATGTGGTGGTCCAGAAAATCCCGGGCGATCTGGTCCAGGTTGTGGGCCCGTTTCTCCGGATTGATAAGGTATGAGGCGATCATGGTGTCAAACGCGACTCCCTGCAGGTCTGCCCCGTTCCGCCGCAGCACGGCCCAGTCATACTTGATGTTCTGGCCGATCTTATGAATTTCCGGATTTTCCAGCACGGGCTTTAACCGCCGCAGGACATCCGCCCGGTCCAGTTGCGCGGGCGCGCCCGGATAGTCATGGCCGCAGGGAATATAAAACGCTTCATGGGGTTTGACGGCAAACGAAAGCCCCACCAGCTTCGCCGTCATGGGATCCACCGATGTTGTCTCCGTATCCACGGCAACCGTTTTCACCTTTGACAGCCTGTCGATCAGGTCGGACAGGCTGCGTTCATCCAGAATCGCATGATATTGCTTACCGGAGAGATCGCTCTCCACCGGAAAGTTTTTCTGGAGTTGCCGGAATTCCAGTTTCTGAAAAATTTTGGCAAGTTTCGCGTTGTCCGGACCAATCACCCGAAAGGACGAAACATCAATATCAATCGGTGAATTCGTGTTGATGCGGGCCAGCTCCCGGCTCAAAAACGCCTGTTCCTTGTGGGCCGTGAGCTTTTCCTTCTGGATTTTGGACGTGATCCTGTCCATGTGTTCATAAATCCCGTCCATGCTTCCAAAAGTTTGCAGCAGGGTCACGGCTGTTTTTGGCCCGATGCCCGGCACTCCGGGAATATTGTCCGAAGCATCGCCAGCAAGCCCCAGCACATCCAGCATTTGTGGTGGTTCAAGTCCGTGTTTCGCAAAAACCGTCTCCCGGTTAATGGCCTCGTCCTTCATGGGATCCCAGATGGTGATGCGGCCGGTGATGAGCTGCATGAAATCCTTGTCCCCGGTCACCATGACCACATCAAACCCTTCCGCCGCGGACCGCTTCGCCACCGTGCCGATGAGGTCATCGGCCTCATATCCGGGCAACTCAAAAACCGGAATGTTGAATCCGGCGGTCAACTCCTTGATATACGGGATCTGCACCGCCATGTCATCATTCATGGGCGGCCGGTTGGCTTTATAATCGGGATACATGTCATGGCGGAAGGTGGGGCCGCGGGAGTCAAAAAACATGGCGGCAAATTCGGGGTGTTTGTCGTCCATCAGCTTGATAAGCATTCGGGCGAACCCGAACACCGCGTTTGTGGGAAAGCCTTTGGAATTGGAGAGGCTTCGGATGGCATGATAGGCCCGGTGAATGTACGCCGTGCCGTCAATGAGGTAGACCGTTTTTGGGGGGGTTGCCGGCTCGGGCATGGATGGATGCTTCCTCTCAGATGGGGATAATATCCTCGATCTCTTTTAAACGCCGGATATGGTAGTTTCCGGCGAGGTTCGGGTTGTCATAGGCCACCAGCGGGACGCCCGCGGCTTTGGCGGCCATTTCGTCAAGCTCCGAATCGCCGACAAAAAGAAGCTCATCCGCGGATACGTGAAAAAAATCCATGACCCGCAAGAGCTGGTCGGGATAGGGCTTGGGCCTGGCCACATCACTGGCCGTGACCACGAGATCAAAATACGATTCAAGGCCGTTAATGGCCAGCACCCGATTCATGGTGTCCGTCCGGTTGGTGGCCACGGCGAATTTGAGCCTGCCCGCGTATTTGTCAAGCAACGGTTTCAAGCCCGGCTCCATCTCCATATACTCTAAATAAGGGCCGTATCCGGTCTTCCGGCGCAGGGCATGGGCCGCCCGCAAGTCCTCGGGATCGGGGAACAGACTTGCCAGGGACTCGTCCACGGTATGCATCTGGGCGTAAAAAAACTGATCGGGCGTCATGGGAGGACGCCCGAAATGGCTTAAAATATCATTATAATAGGCTTGGTTGGCTTTCCGGGTGTCAAACATCACCCCGTCACAGTCAAGGGCCAGGACTTTAATACGGTTCATTGCAACTCATCATTTGGGAGACGGGACCGCCTGAACTGGCGCAGGCTGGACTTCCTGGCCCGTCAGCCCGCTGTTTTCCGCGCCCGGTTTTCTGATCTCCCCGGACACAATCAGGATGATGGGCTGATGATCGCTCTGGTCGGTCAGAAGGATAAGTTTATCGTAATACCGGCCTTCGGTTGTCCTTTTATTGACAACCGTCAGTTCATAGGCTTTTTTCCCTTTTATTTCAGTCTCTTTAATGCTCTGCGTAAAATCGGCGCCTTTCATTGCATGAATTTGCAAGATTTTAAACGGGACATCGGTTTGCGGAATAATGGTGACGGTCTGAGAGATGGTCTCACCCAAAATGCCCTTTAAATTGATGTGGTCGGGTTCAATAATCGCAAATTGTTTCACCTGTCCAGCGAGGTGAAGCTCAATGGTGGCGTTCTTGGGATCATTGGTGGTCACGCGAATGGTCTTTTTTATTTCCCGTCCGCCATATCCCTTGGTCGCCAGTTTAAAACGAATCAAATCCTCGCCTCCGGGAGGAATGGGTTTCTCTGGCTTAGAAACCGTGGAACACCCTCACCCGGCCTTGACGTCCAGAATGGTGAGGTCCGCATTTCCTTTATTTTTAATAACAAAATCATGAACCACATCCGTGCCTTCAAATTGCGGCGCGAATTCAAAAGTGGACTGCTCCACCACCGCAACAGGCGCTTTTTCGGCCCCAAGGGCCATTCCTGGCAGGCATGTGACACATAGTGATAGCGCCAGAGCCAGACAAGCAAATTGATTACGCATACAACACTCCTTTATTATTGATAAATAATTTTGATATGAATTCCGTATCAGGAATCCAAAATTATAAGTTCTTGTAAAGGATATCCATTTTCCTGTCAAGGAATATGTGCCTTTTCACGGCCTGGAACAACACATCCGGATTTATCTAAACACGCTTCGGGCGGTATTTTGAGGGGTCCATCACCGGGCTTGCCAGACGCCATGCCCGGTGAATCCATTTTTTAAATGGACGTGAGGGCAATTTGGCAATATAATTGTCTATCACTTGAACCTCACGCCAACACAAGAGGCAAAAATGCCCTTTTATTTCCGTTTAATGCTTCGGATGGCCGCCAAATCCATCTTTGCTTATCACACAACCGGCTGCCGTTTCAGCGTCAAACGATTTGTTTTCACCATCACCTTTCCCCTGTGGTATGGATTTTTAGAACTCATCAACTGGGCCTGCCTTTTGCTGGATGAAATTCTGTTCCCGGCCTACCGGCGCACGGTAGCCGCCCAACCTGTTTTTATTGTCGGCTTTCCCCGAAGCGGCACCACCTACCTGCACCGGCTGATAGACAATGATCAGGAGCAATTCACATCGCTGAAACTCTGGGAGATTATCTTCGCCCCGTCGATCCTGCAAAAAAAATGTTTTCTGCTTCTTGGAAAACTCGACCGGCGCATGGGCAGGCCGCTTTACCGGGCGGCGATCCGGATGGAAGACAAATTGTTTGAAGGCTCCCGGAAGATGCATAGAATCAGCCATTTTGAAGCGGAAGAAGACGAAATCATTCTCATTCATATCTTTTCTTCACTGTTTCTGGCCTTCATGTTTCCGTTTGAAGAAATGGATGTTTTCAGCCGGTTTGATACGGATGTGGCGCCTTTGCGCCGGGAAAAAATCATGCGGTTTTATAAACAATGCGTGCAGCGGCACCTTTATGTATTCGGCCCAGACAAGCATTTTCTGTCCAAAAACCCGGCGTCCAGCAGTAAGATCAACGCGATTTATGAAACGTTTCCGGATGCGAAAATCATCTGCATGGTGCGCCATCCGTTTGAGGCCATTCCTTCGGCCATCAGTTGGGTATCCTATGGATTCAAACAGTTTAATACCGCTGACCAGCAGATATTGACCAGCCGGATTTTAGGACTGATGTCGCACTGGTATATGTATCCGGTGACGGAACTGGACAAGCGGCCGGAAACCTGCCAGGCGGTTCTAGAATATGATGACCTGGTGAAAGATCCGGATGGGTTTGTCAAACGGCTTTACCTCCGGTTCGGGTTTCCGGTTTCCGCTGGATTTAACGATTTTCTGACAGAAGAAACCAAAAAGGCGAAACATTATAAAAGCCGGCATGATTATTCCCTCGGCGGATATGGACTTGACGCGGACACGATAGCAGCCGAGTTCAAACCTGTTTTTGAACGATTTTCATTCCGCACAAATGAAGAAACCGCCCCTTAATGGGACAAAAATGCCATATATAAATTTTTATAAATAATTTATATATGTTATTATTAAAATTGCCTGTATTTGTGGCAAATATGCCCCATTTTTTCCGGGAAAAGCCACCGTTAAATGGGAATATTTATCCGGTTAAAATATTTTCTCTGTGTTCTTCGTGGCATAAAGCCGTCAACTATGGATGGCCCATTCTTTGCAAGAATAAGCCCTTCTCAAAATCATCTCAACTCATAACCACCGGATATTTTTAAAAAACATCCGGTTTCAACGAAAGGGAGAAAAAATTATGGCACCGTCTAAAGAACCCGGCAATCTCGTGGACCTGTTTGAGGGCGCGGTCAAAAGGTTTTCAGATAACGACCTGTTCGGCGTCAAAAACGAAACAAAAACGGATTTAAACTGGATGACCTATGCGGAGGTGGACCGCCGGGTGGACAACCTGAGAGGCGGACTGGCGCATCGGGGTATCGGGAAAAACGATGCGGTGGGTTTTATCGGCGGCAACCGGCCGGAATGGGCGATTACGGCTTTCGCCGCCTACGGCGTGGGCGGCCGGTTCGTGCCCATGTATGAAGCCGAACTGGAAAGCACCTGGGAATATATTATCCGGGACAGCGCCGTCAAGCTGCTGATGGTTTCAAAACCTGAAATCTACCAGAAAGTCATTCGCTACAAAGGGCTCATCCCCACTCTTGAGCATGTGTTTGTCGTCGAATCATCCGGGCCCGGCAGCATGGCGTCCCTGGAGGAAGCGGGAGAAAAACACCCGTTGGCATCAATTAAGCCCGACCCAAACGACATTGCGGCCCTGATTTACACATCCGGCACCACGGGCGAGCCCAAAGGCGTTCTGCTATCTCACAAGAATTTCACCACCAACGCCATCGGCGGCAACCGCCTGTATAAGGATGTCCTCAACGAAGGCTCCAGAAGCATTTCCATTCTGCCATGGGCCCATTCCTACGGCCAGACCGCCGAATTGTATAACTGGATGCTGGTGGGTGGATCCATCGGATTTATGGAATCGGTCACCACTATAGGGGACGACCTGGCCTTGATCAAGCCCACCTTCATGATCGCCGTGCCCAGGGTGTTCAATAAAATTTATGATGGCTTGAACGCCAAAATGAAAGACACCGGCGGCCTCGCAAAAACCCTTTTCGACATGGGCGTGGAGAGCGCCAAAAAGAAACGGGAGCTGGCGGCGATGGGCAAATCCAGTTTTATGGTGAACCTGAAATTAAAGATTGCGGATAAAATCGTGTTTAAAAAAATCCGGGACAAATTCGGCGGCCGGCTGATCGGCGCGCTGACCGCCAGCGCCCTTATGAACAAGGAAATCGCCGCTTTTTTTTCCGATATCGGCATTCCGGTGTTCGACTGCTACGGTTTGAGCGAGACCTCCCCGGCGGTGACCATGAACTGTTTTTCGGCAAACAAGCCCGGCAGCGTGGGACGGCCCATTGAAAACGTGCGGGTGGTTATCGATAAGTCGGTGGTGGAGGACGGCAGCAGCGACGGCGAAATTATTGTTTACGGCCCCAACGTCATGCAGGGATATCACAACAAGCCGGACGCCACCCGCGCGGTTATGACCGCTGACGGCGGTTTCCGGACCGGCGACCGGGGACGGCTGGATGAAGACGGGTACCTGTTTATGACAGGCCGTATCAAGGAACAATATAAACTGGAAAATGGGAAATACGTATTTCCGGGGGCGATTGAGGAAGACATCCGTCTGATCCCCTTTGTAGCCAATGCCATGATCGCCGGCGAAGGCAAACGTTACAACGTGTGCATGATCATCCCGGATTTTGAAGTGCTGGCCAAATACGCCAGGGACAACAACCTGCCTGTAAAAGATCCGAAAGCGCTGATAAACGACAAGGCGATTCAACAAATGATTTCAGACACCGTCACCGCATCCCTGAAACAGAAATACGGCGGTTATGAAATACCAAAAAAATTCATATATATAGCTGATGATTTCACCCTTGATAACGGGATGCTCACCCAGACCATGAAACTCAAACGCCGGGTGGTGTTTGAAAAATACAATGACGCTATCGAGGCATTATACAGTTAAGGCCAATGAAGACGGACTCGTAAAAATCCCTTGCCATTTCAGGCCTGAATCGGCTATTGTGTTTCCGGTTCAGGCCTGAAATGGAGGAAAATGATGACCCAGGAAGAAACCCCCAAGCCCCGCTCCAGAACAAAAACCATCCTGATTGCGGTGGCCGCCGTCATATGCCTTGCCCTGGCCGCCGGCCGTATCCTCGGCCTGCCGGATGATCAGAAAAACCGTTTTCTTGCCGATGTCCGCCAAAACGCGGTGTCTGATTGCGATAATGATCCAGAATGCCTGGAGAACATCCGGCTGCATTTTGATGATTGCGTGCGGGACAACTACACATCCGAACGGTCCGGCATTTTTACAACCACATACAACCTGGACGCCATGGGTTTATACGACTGCCTGAACGCCTTCCAGCAATCCAAATGAAACCATCTTATCCACAAGCCTTTCCGCATCGCTCTTCCGGCGCACCGCGCCGTCACGGGCGCTTGTCGATTCAAATTCCATGAGCCAGACCACCCAGCTTTTATCCACCCTGAAAAAATGTCTAAAAGCCAAGGGCGTCACCTATCGCCAACTGGCGGACAAGCTGCATTTGAGCGAGGCCAGCATCAAACGCCTGTTTTCAGAGCAAACGTTTTCTTTAAAACGGCTGGAAGAAATCTGTGATGTGCTGGATCTGAATTTTTATGATCTGGCGAAAATCAGCGCGGACGCCCTGGATGGCCCCAGCGTGCTGACATTTGATCAGGAACGGGTGTTGTCCGAAAACCCCAAGCTCCTGACCTTTTTTTACCTGCTGCTGAACGGACGGGAACCGGACAGCATCGTCCAGGACTATGACATATCTGAAACAGAATCCCTTCAATATCTGCTGCAACTGGATAAAAACAAGCTCATTGAACTCTATCCGGGAAACAGGGTGCGGCTCCTGACCCAGAAAAACATCATCTGGCGCAAAAACGGGCCCATGCGCACCCTGTATGAAAAAAAAATCACCGATGAGTTTTTATCCGCGCCTTTTGATCTGGCCGAGGAACGGATGCGGTTTGAAAACGGAAAGCTTTCCGACGGCTCGATTTCCATCATGCTCAAAAAAATCGACCGCCTGTTTAAGGAATACAACGAGCTGACGGAAATCGACAAGGCCCTGCCCCATGAAAAAAGCCGGAACGCCGGACTCATGATCGCTTTCCGGCCCTGGGTGTTCTCCATGCTCGAAAAA
>DAIEHU010000088.1 GCA_027353395.1 Desulfobacteraceae bacterium | reverse complement strand
AAGAAGAAGGCGACGCAGGCTTACTGTTTGTAAGTTGAGGAGCCGACGACGCAGCCAACGCGGATGCCGCTTGAAGGCGAATTGGAATTATAAAACAGCATGGAGACATCTTTTTGTATGTCGGATCAAACGGAGCGGTTTAAGGAAAATGCAGCGGGGCGGTATTATGTGGCCAAAGTCTGTATCGGGTGTTCGCTGTGCGCGGCCATCGCGCCGGATAATTTCAGGGAAAACGGCGATATGGAACTGGCCGTGGGCAACAGCTATGTATACCGGCAGCCGGAAAATGAAGCCGAGGAAGGGTTATGTGTTGAAGCAATGGATGCTTGCCCTGCAAGCGCCATTCACAATAATGGATTAAGCAAATAGAAACAGGAGGTTCCGTGAAACAGATAATCAGCATCAGTCTTGGCAACACTAAAGATGATTACGAATTTGCCACCGAATTTTTGGGCCAGCAATTTACCATTAAGCGTATCGGAACGGATGGGGATGTGGATATCGCCGCGGATCTCCTGAAACAATGGGACTCGGAAGCGGACGCCATCAGTATGGGAGGGTTGAATTTTACTTACGCCATTGGTTCAAGCCGGGCCATTGAGAAGCAGACGCGCCGGGTGAAAAGCCTGAAATCCCAGATCACGTCGCCGGTGACCACCGGTGAAAAATTGCGCCGGGTATCGTTTGAATGGGCCATCCGGCATATTCAGTTTTCTTTAGGCAATAATTATTTCAACCATACCAAGGTTCTTTTCCTGTCCGGGCTTCTTTCTTATAATATCGCCAAAGTGATTTCTGAATATACCGATAATATCACTTTTGCGGATCCCCTGTTTGAAAACGGCATTCCTAAGTTCTTGAATTCTCTTGAAGACCTTGAAATGTACGCCAAGGGCATGCATGATATTCTGGAATGGGTGCCCAGCAAGCGATTCGCGTCATCCGCCGCCCCTATCCGCCAGTGGAATGATTATCTGCGCCGCAAGGCCATTCAGAAGGCCAATATTATCGTGGTGCCGACCTATAATTTTTATGAATACCTGAAGGACTGCGGGCTTGAGGAACTGGGCGGTAAAACCATCATCACGGCGACCGTTTACGAGGACCGCATTCAATTTCTGCAGGAACGGGGAGTAGATGTGATTATTGACTGCACCCCGAAAATTCTTGAACAGGTGGTGGGGTTTAATGTGCTGGAAGCCATGATTTCCGCGGCAATGGATATCCCGTTGGATGCCATCAGTGAAGACGACCTGCTGGAGATCATCAGCGTGCAGCATCTGGATCCCAGGGTGATTTATCCCCAGGGCGAGTTCCGGCGGGTCAATCGCTTCGCATTTGTCATTCATCCCCTGTCTCAGGAACAGTTGAAAAAAGACCCGACCATTCAACTGATGTCCCGTTTTGCGCCTCATGGTTTTATGGATGCGGTGGAGAAGATTATCGCCTATTCTCCGCCGTTTGTGTATTCCAAAGTCACGGGCATCAAATCCCCCACAGGTGTGGAATGCGAAGGCTGGCTCATTACCGTTGGCGGCACCCCGAAGCAAATGCTCGCCCATGATGCCGAATTTACTTACAAGCGCCTCCTTCAAGCCGCCAAGATGGCCAAGCGGCTGGGAGCCCAGATCATGGGGCTGGGCGCGTTCACCAAAGTGGTGGGGGACGCCGGGAAAACCGTGGCCAAGCTGGCGGATATTCCCATTACCACCGGCAACAGCTACAGCGCTTCCGGCGCGCTTTGGGCCGCCGCGGATGCGGTGCGGCGCATGGGATTGATCAAGGTGGAAAAGGGAAAGAGACTTCAGGCCAAAACCATGGTGGTGGGCGCGACAGGCGCTATCGGGTCCGTGTGCTGCCGGCTTTTGGCCATGGCGTTTACGGATCTGTATATGATTGATGTCCGGCATTCCAAACTTCTGGCGCTGAAGGAATCCATACTGGACGAAACACCGGACACGAAAATTGAAATTTCCACCCGTGCGGACAAATATCTGGCGGATATGGATGTGATCGTCACGGCCACCTCCGCGGGCGGGGGTAAGAGCGTTATTGATATCATGAGGGTCAAGCCCGGATGCGTCATCACCGATGTGGCCAGACCCCTGGATCTGAGCGCCGAGGATGTCGCCAAACGTCCGGATGTGCTGGTCATAGAATCCGGAGAAATTCTGCTGCCGGGAGATAATGTGGAGATGAAGGATATCGGTCTGCCCCCGAGAGTGGCGTACGCCTGTCTGGCGGAAACGATTGTCTTGGCGCTGGAGGGACGTTATGAAATCTTTACCATTGGCCGAGATATCGAATGGCAGAAAGTAAAAGAAATCTATAAACTGGGGCTCAAGCACGGAATGAGGCTTGCCGCCATCTCCGGCGTCAACGGGGTGTTTTCGGACGCCGACATCGCCGAAGTGGCGAGACTGGCCAGGGAAGCCAGGCAGCTTCAGGTGGAGGAGAAAAGCCCCAAAAAGAAACAGTCAGCCGGCGGCAGATAGTCCGGCTCCCCGCTTATTTCATTTTGTATTCAAGATGACATACGGCGATGCAGCCAATGCGGATGCCGCTTGAATGCGAATTGAAATTATTCATTCGACAGCGAATCGGGATAAACATATGATTATTGGTTTTGTGCAGACAAAGGGCGGGACCGGAAAAAGCACCCTGGCCGTCAATACCGCATTTTCAGAAACCATGAACCGGCGGTTTTCATCCATCGCCCTGGTGGAGCTTGATCCCCAGGGCACGTTGAAAGGGTGGTGGGAAGAGCGCGATGAAATGGACCTGGATCCCGGCAAGGTTTCCTTTCACCATATCTCAAGCACCCAGAAAGAAGTCTTTCAGCAGGGGATCAAGTCCATATCCGATTATAATGAACTTATGATCATGGATATTCCCGGTGAGAGTACGGGCAAGCTCCATACGCGGTTCGCCTGCGCATTCTGTGATGTGGTGATTATTCCCATGCGCATGTCAACCAATGACGAATCCGCGTTCATGAACAATTTGTATCCCATCATTAAAGAGATTATCCGGGCGGTTCCTGAAAAAAACGGGCAGTTCCACGTGCTTCCGGCGTTTACCCATCCGCTTGCCAACCTGCGGCATTGTTATGATTATTTCAAGGACATCCTGCCCCCGCAAATAGCTTGCTTGCCCGCCGTCTTTCCGGCCCGCACGGTGTATGAAAATTTCAACCGCAAGGGATTTAATCTCAACGAATATGCAAAACTGGTGGCTTCAAATAAAAAGTATACCCAGCAAGTCGCCAAGGCAAGAGAGGATATCGAAAGAATATCGCAAACCATTATTTCAATGGGAGAGAAATGTGATGACAACAGATAATCTGCGCAACAAGAAAGTCGATCGGGCGTTTGAAGTGATTGAAGGGCTTGAAAAATCAGAAAAAAAAGAGACGTCCGCTAAAAAACAGGATCATAAGAAGGCCGGGCGGGACAGCAAAGGAAAGCGTTCCGGCCTTCAGATTAAATTCTCACTGGACGCCCTGATTTCCGAACGGGACACCCAGACCAGTCCGGAAAAGGATCTCCGTCCTGGGGCATCCAATTTGCTGAATTTTGATTTTACGGTTCCTTATGTATGGCGAATTCCGGTCATCGGCAAAACAGCCTTAAGGGTTGTTAAATACCTTCAGACAGAGGAAAGTTCGGAATCCATCCGGGATATTTTGAATTCTTTCAAAAAAAAGAAACCCCTGTAGAGGGAAAAGGCTGAAGCGATGCGGTTCGGCGGTTATGATTGCGCCACGGTGGTGATGGATTCATTTTCACTGGATGGCGGCGCTATGTTCGGGGTGGTGCCGAAAAATATGTGGGAAAAAATGATCCCCGCCGATTCTGAAAATCGAATCCCCATGACATCCCGTTCCCTGGTGATTCAAGGCGGGGGCCGGGTGATTCTGGTGGACACCGGGATAGGGGATAAGCTTCCGGAGAAGTTTAAAAAGATATATGGAATTGCGGTCTCCGCCCACTCAATGGACGAACGTCTGGCGCCTGTTGGCTTGTCTGCCGCGGATATCACGGATGTGATTCTCACCCACCTGCATTTTGATCATGCCGGCGGCTCCACCACCCTTGCTGGCGGCAAGGTGACGCCAGCGTTTCCCAACGCAACGTATTACGTTCAGAACTCCCAGTGGGAGCTTGCCCGTCATCCTTCTCTCCGGGACAGGTCCAGCTATATTCCGGATAATTTTTTGCCGCTTCTGGAACACAAGGTATTGCGCTTGCTCGATGGGCCGGTGACCGATTTTTTTGAGGGCATTGATCTGATTGTGACAAATGGCCATACCACCGGCCAGCAGCATCCGCTGATTTCAGGACCGGACCAGCCGCTGTTCTTTTGTGCGGATCTGATCCCCACATCCGCGCATCTTCCCATCCCCTGGCATATGGCGTATGATAATTATCCCATTGATATCATGGATGAAAAAGCGGTCCTGCTGAATCGTGCGGTTAATGAAAACTGGATGCTGTGTTTTGGGCATGATCCGGTGACGCCCGCGGCCAGCGTCCGGAAAGACGGGCGGAAGGCCGTGATGGACAAGGCGGTTTTTTTATAACTGGGAAAATCGATTTTTTACGAAGCCGTCAATATTCTTTCCGCGCGGACGCCCGCACCTGTTTGTATTTGGTCAGCAAATCCAGCCACTCTTGAACCAGCAGAGCCAGTTTCGGTTCGTTGGTCGTCTTGATCTGCCGCATCCGGATGGTGATATCCGAAAGATCATCCAGAATATCTTTCCGTCCTGGAAATTTTTGCATCAGATACTGATAAACTTCAAGCGCTTTGTCATGGTAGCCCTGATCCGCATACAGTCTGGCCAGTGTCCGGGTATAAGGGTGAGACGGATTATTCATGGCCGCCGGGCTCCTTTTTTTTGAATTTAAAGACAATTTCATCCTTGTTGATCATATTGAGTTCCTGACGCGCGACATCCTCCAGAAATCCGGGATCGTTTTTCAGGCGATCGACTTTTTGCTGAAGTTCCGTATTTTTTTTGGAAAGCGCCTCATTTTGCGCCTTTAATGTGTTTACCTCCAGCTTCATGGCGTTTAACTCGTTCCAGCCTTTTTCCCCCCGGATGACGAGAAAAAAGTAGGCGGCGACGAGCAGCGTGGTGATTATAAAAGCGATGATGGATTGATACAGTTTCACGGCGATACGGCTTACCCTTTTCCGGCAAAAGTTAATTTTGTTAAGTTCCCGGTTTGTTAAAATAAAAGCGGTCAAAAATACCAGGACAGAGGCCCATGACCGGCAAACATATCACAGACCGTGAAAGAGATTCAACGGTCTTTTTTTCGCCGGAATCGCCGGTGGCCGCTCCAGACCGGGATAATCATGAATGCCGGAAAAATTTATCCATAAAACACTTGACACAACCGGTTCAAGCAGATATCTATGACATTTATTTTTTTTAAAAACCAGTTTAAAGGAGTTTGAACATTGGCGAATCATAAATCTGCGGTAAAACGACATCTGCAAAGTCAAAAACAGCGTCTGCGCAATCGGATTGTCAAGACACGTATTAAAAACGTTGTGAAAAAAATTACGCTTTTGACCCCGGCAAGCGCTGCAGAGACCCAAGCCGCTGAGTTGATGGCGGCTCAGTCTGTGATCGACAAGGCTGCCAAAAAAGGGGTGATCCATCATCGGACCGCCGCCAGAAAAATTTCCCGGCTGGCCAAGCGGGCCGCGCGGCTGACCGCCGCCTGATTTTCCGCCCCAGGGGCCATAATGATCCGCATGGCTGCGGGCGCCATGCGGCCGGAAGTGTTAAAAATTATCTGTTAACCGGTAATAAATCCGCTCGGCAATCCGGCTTGAAAGGGTTGTCAGGGCGGATTTTTTATTTTCTTCAGTCATGAGCTTTTCTGACGCCACCGCATAGGTTTCATAGGCGGAGATGGCATTGGCGGACCAGAGCAGCAGCCCGTCGGGGGCCGTCAGTTTTACATCCATCGTCACCTGAATCCGCCTCTCAGCCGACACAATGGCTGTTGCATGGGTGACGGTCGTCACTTTCGCCGACCGGATGACCCCGGTGAGATGTCCTTCAGACGCGCTTTTATCGGTCAATTGGATATTTTTATACCTCGAAAACTGGGAAATCAGATCATTGGCGATTTGGGTTTCCAGGCCATTCTCGCGGGTTTTATTTTCAAAAACGCCGACGCTGATCTTGTGGATGACGCCCGGCAGGCCGCCGCCTCCGGAAAAGTGGTAGCCGCAGCCGGCAATTACCGCACACACAAACCACAATATCGCCATATGATATTTAGAATGCACCACTATCCTCATTTCTCCGAAAACCATCTAAACCACAATGTTGACCAGTTTTTTCCTAACCACGATGATTTTTTTAACATTCTGACCACTGATGGCGCGCTGGACGTTTTCATCCGTCATCGCCCTTTCCTTGATGGCTGTGTCATCGGCGTCGGCGCTGATCTGAAATTTGCCCCGGAGTTTGCCGTTGACCTGCACAACGACGAGATTCGTATCGGTGGCCAGGGCGTCTTTCCGGTATTCGGGCCACGGGGTCGTGGCGAGGCTTCCAGTGGCATGACCCAGAGCTTCCCACAGTTCTTCCGCAAAATGGGGAACAATGGGAGACATGAGCAGGATCACGGATTCCAGGGCCGCTCGCATGACCCCGGCCCCTTTGGCGTCCGCCGCGGTGATATTGACGCCATACATCCGGTTGACCAGTTCCATGACCGCACTGATGGCCGTGTTGAAATGAAAGCGGTCTTCAATATCCCCTGAAACCTTTTGAATGGTGACATGGGTTTTGTGGAACAAATCCCTGAAATCCCCTTCCAGGTCTTCGACCGGTCCGGCATAGGGTGGAATGTTTTGTATCAAAGCCATCCAGTCGTGCGCTATCCGCCATATCCGGTTTAAAAACCGGAACCCGCCGTCAACCCCCTGTTCACTCCATTCCAGATCCCTTTCCGGAGGCGCGGCGAACAGGCAGAACAGCCGGACCGTATCGGCCCCGTATTCCTGAAGCAGGGTATTGGGGTCAATCACGTTCTTTTTGGATTTGGACATCTTTTCCACCCGGCCCACCGTGACATCTTTTCCGCATTTGGCGCAGAAAAATTTGCCGCTTTCACTCCTGGCTTCCTGGGGAAACAAAAATCCATGTTCCGGGCAGGTCAGCGTCTCCTTGCATACCATGCCCTGGGTGAGCAGCCGGGTGAACGGTTCCTTGAAATCCGTAAGTCCCATATCGTGGAGTACGCGGGTGAAATATCGTGAGTAGAGCAGGTGCAGCACCGCGTGCTCCACCCCGCCAATGTACTGGTCCACCGGCATCCAGTAATCCACCGCCCCTTTATCGAACATGGCCGTATCGCACCGGGGGCTGCAATACCGTTCAAAATACCAGGATGACTCCACAAACGTGTCCATGGTGTCGGTTTCCCGGCGGGCCTTCGCCCCGCACACCGGGCAGGTGGTGTTGACGAAATCCGCCAGCCGGGAAAGCGGAGAGCCGCCGCCTTCCAGAAGCGCCACGTTTTCCGGCAGAATAATGGGGAGATCGGATTCCGGCGCCGGCACGATACCGCAGGTCTCGCAGTGAATCATGGGCACCGGCGCGCCCCAGTAACGCTGCCGGGAGATCCCCCAGTCCCGGAGCCGGAAGCTGACCGTCCGTTTTCCCAAAGCGTTCGCCTCCAGATAATCCGCAATTTTTTCCTGAACCGTTTTGTTGCCCATTCCGTTAAATTCACCGGAATTCACCATAACGCCTGGGCCGGTATAGGCTTCGGAAAGTTCCGCATCCGCTGTATCTAGACCCTCGGGGCGTATGACCACGATAATGTCCAGACTGTATTTTTTTGCAAAATCGAAATCCCGCTGGTCATGGGCAGGCACGGACATGACCGCACCGGTGCCGTATTCCATAAGGGCGAAATTGGCGGTGTAAACCGGCATGCGCCGGCCTGTCATGGGGTTGACGCACCACGCCCCGGTGAATACCCCTTCTTTTTCATAGGTTTCCAGCATTTGAGCCGACCGGTTCTGGCGGGCCATGCGCTCAACAAATGCGTTCACCGCGGCTTCCTGGGATGTGCCTCTGCACAGGAGGCCAACCATGGGGTGTTCCGGAGCCAGACACATGAAGGTGGCCCCGAAAATCGTATCCGGACGGGTGGTGAAAACGGTGATGGCGAAGTCGGCGTTTTCCACGGCAAAGCGGATTTCCGCGCCTGTGCTCCGGCCGATCCAGTTTTTCTGCATTGTGGTGACCTTTTCCGGCCATCCGGGGAGTTTTTCGCAAAAATCCAGCAGATCCTGGGCGTAATGGGTGATTTTAAAAAACCACTGGGAAAGTTTTTTCTGGCGGACTGGCTGTCCGCACCGCCAGCAAGCACCGCCCTCCACCTGTTCATTGGCGAGTACCGTCTGGCAGGGATCGCACCAGTTGACGTAAGATTCCTTACGGTAGGCCATGCCTTTCTTAAACATCTGAATAAACAGCCATTGCTCCCACCGGTAATATTCGGGCCGGCAGGTGGTGACCTCCCGGTCCCAGTCATAGCTGAAGCCAAGCTGCTTGAGCTGCTGCTTCATATATGCGATGTTGTCATAGGTCCAGGCCGCCGGATGGGTGTTGTTGGCGATGGCTGCGTTTTCCGCGGGCATGCCGAATGCATCCCATCCCATGGGGTGCAGCACATTGAACCCTTTCATGGTTTTGTACCGGGCCACCACATCGCCAATGGTGTAGTTGCGGACATGGCCCATGTGGATTTTCCCGGAAGGGTAGGGAAACATTTCCAGCAGATAATATTTTTTCCGGTCCTTGTCTTCCGTGACCTTGAACTGGCGGTTTTTTTCCCAAAGGGCCCGCCACTTGGGCTCTATATGTTTCGGGTCGTAACGGTTGT